>JAABTR010000157.1 GCA_011389755.1 Deltaproteobacteria bacterium
TGGGGCCCTGAGCGAGGAGGCCAAGCAGCGCGTGGAGACGCTCGCTCGGCACACGGAGCTGGGCTCGGGCTTCTCGGTGGCGACCATGGACATGGAGATGAGAGGCGCCGGAAACCTTTTGGGACCGGAGCAGTCGGGCAACGTCAGCGCCGTGGGCTTCGAGATGTTCTGCGACCTGCTCGCCGAGGCCACCGCGGAGCTGCGCGGCGAGACCGTGCAGCGGGACGTGGAGCCCGAGCTGACCTTCGAAAACACCGGCTTTCTGCCCGAGGAGTACCTCCCCGACGTCGGGCTGCGCCTCGCGTACTACAAGAAGCTGGCCTCGACGCACTCCCAGCAGGAGGTGGAGGATATCGCGGCCGAGCTCTTCGATAGATACGGGCCTCTCCCGGAGCAGGCCGAGGACTTGGTTCGGTCGATGACGGTCAAGGCGCTCGCACGTCGCTTCGGCATCAGAGGAATCGAGGCCACGAGCCGCAGTCTGACGATCCACCTGGCACACGATTCTCGTGTCGATCCGGACGTCGTGGTCCGCATTCTGCGCGAAGAGGAGGGACGCGTTCAGCTCACGAAAGACCTCGTAATTCGAAAGCGTTTTGCAAAAAGCGAGGCCCTCGGGGTGGGCGGAGCAATTCGCTTCTTGCATCGGTTGGGTTCGTGTGATAACAAACCATCGATATTATAACCAAAATCGTGAAGGAGCCACCACATGCAACGCGGTTTCAGCACTTTGAATCTCTGCTGGTTGTTCTTGTTGGTCATCGGGCAGGTCGTCGTCGGGTGCAAGGACAAGGGCGAGGGAGAAGAAACCTCCACGGACGGGGCCGAGGCCTCGGCGGGAATCGATGAGGAGCTGCCGGAGGGGCTCACGCCCGAGCAGGCCGCGAAAGTCGTCGCCAAAGTGGGAGACCGAACCATCACGGTGGGGGATGTGACCAAGCAGATCAACCGGCTGTCGCCCTACATCCGGCGCAGGTGGGCCGCTCCGGAGAAGCGCAAGGAATTTCTGGACAAGCTGATCCGGGTTGAGCTGCTCTCCCAAGAGGCCGAAAGACAGGGGCTCGGGGACGATCCAGAGGTCCAAAGGACGGTCAAGCAGGTGATGATCCGCCTCCTCGTCAAAAACGACCTCGAGAACGAGCTGTTGCCGACGGAGATCGACGAGGCGACGCTCAAGGCGGAGTACGAAAAAGAGCACGATAAGTACCACCGCCCGGCCCAGGTCCGGGCCAGCCAAATCGTCGTCAAATCCAAACCCGAAGCGGTCAAGCTCCTGGCCGACCTAAAGGCTCACGCCAAGGACGCCCGCTACTTTCGACAAAAGGCCCGCGAGGTCTCTGTCGAAGAAAAGACAGGCAAGCGCGGGGGCGATTTGGGATATTTTTCAAAACCTGGAGAAAAGCGCGAGGATGAGCCTGAGGTCGCCCAAGCTGTCGTCGAGGCGGTCTGGAAGCTGGAAAACATAGGCGACATGGCCGACGCGCCCGTTCAGTCCGATGCTGGCTGGCACATCGTCAAGCTGACCAACAAACGCCCCGAGATGAATCGGTCGTTCGAGAGCGTCAAGCGCATCATCGAAAACCGGCTCCTGCGCGACAAGAGGCGCGAGACCATGGACGCGTTCGTAAAAGGGCTCAGGGACAAGGCGGCGGTCGAGGTCTTCGATGAGAACCTGGCCAAGCTCGAGGTGGACACCAGGCTCCCCTCAATGCGCGGTCCGGCAAACGACACTCCAAAAATGAACAAGGCTCCTGACAAAAAGACAGACGCCAAAAAATCGGTAGCTCCGAAGACCGAGGGCGCTTCGAAATGAGCCGTTTAACGGTCTGCTTTTTGTCTTTTGTTCTTTTGGCCGCGCCGGCGGTGACCGCGAGGAGCCTCGACGAGGACGCCGAGCTCGTCGACAAGATCGCGGCGGTGGTGGGGGACAAGATCATATTGCTCAGTGAGGTGATGGATCTGGCGAGGCCCGCCTTTGCCGAGATGCAACAGGCGTCCCGCGGTGGCGCCGGCATGATGACGGCAGCCAAAAAAAAAGAAGTCATCGAGCAGACGCTCGAGCAGCTCATAAACCTCGAGCTCATCAAGCAGCAGGCCTCCCAGATGGAGATCTCCGTCACCAGCGAGGAGGTGGATAGGGTCCTTGAAAACCTGGCCTCCGAGAACGGTGTCGATGTGGAAACCATCAAGGAATCAGCAGTGGCTCAGGGGATCGATTGGCTCACCTTTCGAAACATGAAACGAGATGAGCTGCTGCGATACAAGGTGCTGAGCCTGCGGGTGCGAACCCGTATCAACATCTCCGAAGCGGAAGCTCGGCAGTTTTACAACGAGCAGGTTCGCGGAGTCAGGGCCACCGGGACTTTCGAAGGAGCGCACATCCTCATTCGCGTGCCCGAGGGCGCTTCCCCACAGGTCACCTCCAAAGCGCGAGCGCGTGCGGAGGCCATCAAAAACGAGGTCCAGGCGGGCGTGGATTTTGGCGAGGCGGCCCGCCGTTATTCCCAGGATCCGGCCACGGCAAAAAAGGGAGGGAGCCTCGGTGAGATGGAGCACGGCGCCATCCCCGCTTCTTTGGATCGCGCTTTTATGGACATGGAGGTGGGGGAGGTGGTCGGACCCATCCGCTCCGGGACCGGCTACCACATCCTGCGACTGAGCGCTCGAGAGAGCCTGGGTGTGCAGCCATTTTCAGAGGTCAAAGAGCGCATCATGTCCCAGCTGACCCAGCGGGAAATGATGCGGCAAGAGCAAATCTGGCTCAAGGAGCTGAGGCTCAAGACCTTCATAGATATCAGGTTGTAATCGCGATTGGGCTTTAAGCGGCAAGGACACCACCTGCAGGAGCAACGTGAGAAAAACGACAGCCATCGTGGTGACGGTTTTGGGTGCGGCTCTTTTCATGGGGGCGGGCGCTTTGTCCCAAAATGTGGTCCGCGCTTATGTCGTGGGAGATTTGTCCTTGGCGGCGCTTCTCGTCGCCGGAGGCGTCGCGCTGCTTCTTTTTATCTTCGGTGTCTTCGGCGGCTATCTCTACGCAGGACCCGCAAAGAGGAGCGAGATCGATCTCGAGCGGATCGGCAAGTTTCGCAAGGCTCTCGAATTCGAAAGAGCGCAGCGCTCCCGCTTGGAGAGCGATCTCTACCACTGCCGACAGGCTCTGGTGGGGATCGAAGACCAGCTCGCCTCGGCGACTCTGGCCCTTGAGTCTCGGCGCTTTGGGGACGAGGCGCAAAACGGCCTGAGCCATGACGAGCTCGAGAAGCTCACGCGCGAGCATAACAAGCTCGCCGAAGCTCTGTCCAAGCGAAAGGAGCGGATAGCCGATCTCCAGGTCGAGCTGTCCATCGCACAAGCAGAGGCGGAAGAGGCCAAGCGAGAGGCCGAGGAGATCAAGATGTCGCTGAGCCCAGCGAGCCCGGTGGCACAGGATCTCCTATTGGAGGGCCCCAGCGTGTCGGACGTCCTCCGCGAGGCGCTCGCTCTGGAAGGCATACGGGTTGCCTTGTTGGCCGACGATTTCGGGCTCGTCATCGAGGCGGCGGGTCATGAGCTGCCACCCGAGAGCCTCGCCGCCATTTCGAGCCTGATAGCGCACCTTGGTCCCAGGGTCCGTGATGTCTTGCCCATAGGCCAAGTCGCCACGGTTACTCTTGGAGACGACCAAGGGCTCGTGCTCGAGACCCGGTATTTCGATCTCTTCGGCACACGCTGTGCTGTCGCCATCGCCAGGGACGACAAAGCCTCTTACCCGGGGCTCACCGAGAGTCTCGCACAGGCGGTCAAGAAAAAAATGGGCGATGACTGAGCCACGGCCGGGACCGGTTTGGAACCGGATAGCCTCATCTGCTTCGGTGTGACAGATTTTCACGAGTCGCGGTGCCCACCGAGTATATCGGGTATACTCATTGACTGTGAGGCTACCCATGAGCTTGTCCCAGTTGATGAACGCGCCGGACTCGATGATGCATCTGTCCCCCGACGGGTTTGCCGTTATAGACGCAGACGAGACGATCGCTGAAGCAAATGAGGTCTTTTGCCGGCTGCTCGGCGGGCGGCGAGAGAATCTCGTGGGCAGACGCCTCAAGGAGATAGGTGGCATAGACCGGGTTCGGGATGCGATAGCGCGGCACATTTGCCATATGAAATTGCGATCCGGACAAGGCAATTTCGAGATTGAACGGCGGGTGGGAGTCCACACCTATCTTTTGCGCATGAGGCCGCTTTTCGATTCAAAAGGGAGGTACCGGGCGACCGCTGTCTGTGCCGCGGATGTCAGCTGCGTGGCTCGAAAATCGAAGCGCGTACAGCAGGAGAGTGCGCTTCGGGGAGAGATCTTGTCGTGGCTGAGCCACCGAGCAAAAGAGCCGATGGACGAAGTAGCGGGGGCGCTCAATCAGCTCTACGAAACCGGGTTGAGTTCTATCCAGTTCGGTCATCTCGAAATAGCCAGAAAAAATATCAAAGCCTTGGACGGAGACTTGAGCCAGGTCGAGAATTTTTGCCGGCTCGAGGCCGACAACTTCAATTTGAGGGACGAAAGCTTCGACTTAGAGCAGATGCTATCGGGTGTCGTCGACGACTTGAGAGCTGTCGCGAAAAAAAAAGGCACACACGTGAGCCTTCGCGTCGATGACGCCTTAAACACTTTTGTCTGCGGCGATGAAGGCAGGTTGCGATACGTGGTCGCGACCCTCGCCCGGTACGCAAGCGACCATTGTGATTCCGGTAGTCTGCGAATCAGCGCCGAGGCCGTGGGACACAGCAAGGACTGCGAGGTGGTTCGCTTTGAGGTTCGAAGTCGAGGAACCGACCTCGGGCAAAATCCCGAGGAGATCTTCGGCGGCATCGGGCAGATAGCGGGCAGAGGCCTCGGGCTCTTGGTGGCCAGGCGAATCGTCGAGCTGATGGGAGGCGGCATCGGCGTACATCAGTCCGGGCATAAAGAGGGCACCCTCTGGTTTTTCGTTCGTCTGCGCAACTGCCGAAAAGAGGTGGAGTCGACTCTGGCAAAGCGATCACCCGTCGGCGGCCCCATGCTGGGAGGGCGGGTCGTGGGGGTTCGCGTGTTGATCGTGGACGACGACGCGCTGGCGCAAGCCGTGCTCACGCGGGTGCTCAGTCGATACGGATACACTGTGGACTCAGCTCGAGGGCTTGGCGACGCGTCGAAAGCGCTCGAGAAGGAGAGATATCACGTGGTCCTCATGGCCACGGAAATAGATAAGCAGCACTTCGATTCTGCGCGCGCGATACTGGCAAGGGCCTGGCGTCGCACCGGGGCGGGGGCTCCGTCTGTGGTGGGCCTGCAGTCGGGGCCTGGAGGCCGCCGGGCAGCCGCACAAGATGCCGTGGCCACCTTGCGCAAGCCGGTGCGGCCCAAGGATCTGCTGGGGACGCTGGATAGGTGCCTGAGCAACCGGCTGTCTTCCCGAGTGAGCATGGCGGATTCTCTTTTCCCGGCCGAGTACCGGGATGACGACTTCGAGGGGTTCGAGGTGCTCGACAAAGCGAGCTGTCTTTCGCGGCTCGCAGGAAACGCACAGCTGCTCGAGGAGCTCACGACCGATTTTATCACCCGCACCGCGCCGAGCCTTCTGGCAGGCATCGATGCCGCCTCGCGAGCTGGGGATCTGGAGGAGCTCGGGCGGAGGGGCCATGCCCTTTGCGGTTCCGCGGCCGCAGTCGGTGCGGTGCGAATGAGCCACATAGCCGCGCATGTCGAACGCATGTGCCGCACTGGCGCTTTGGAGGAGCCCAAGAGGTGGGCGGTCCTTCTCAAGAGCGCGTTTCGGCAGTATGTGGAGCGAACCTTGGACAGCGCCGAGCAGTGACCGCCTTTAAAACTTCAATCCTCGGACGGTGCCTGGGGTTTTCGGGAGACGATCCGGGCGGTTCCCCCGTCGATGACGACGGCGTTGCGGTTTTTTACCCGGTTCGGAGATACCCATCCGTCTCGTGGCGCCTCCTCGCGGATGGGGGGCACTGGGTCGTGGGGATGCGGCGATGGAGCGGGTCTGTCGAACGGGAAGCCGAAGCCGAAAGCGGCAGCTTTTCTCCTGTGCATATCTCGAAGGGTCGCCATGCGCACCTCGGCACCAGCTGAAAAAAAGACGAAAACACAGACGAAGACCAACATGTAGTTGCCGCTCAAAAAGCCGATGACTCCGCCCACGACCGCCAAGAAACGCCCTATTCGGGCTGCGCGGATGGTCGCCTTCAGGTAGTCGCCTCTCAGGGCGAGCAGCCCCCGAAGGATCCTCCCGCCGTCCATGGGAAGCGCCGGGATGAGATTGAAGAGCGCCAACACACCGTTGGCGGCGAAAAAGTAATAGAGAAGGACGGGGACCGTGTCGGGTCTGTACGCGCCGACGAGCAAAGACGCGACGATGGCCAGCCAGCCCAGCCCGCTGAGAACCAGTGAGACGATGGGGCCCGCCACCGCGATGGCGATCTCGTGCTTTGGGTTCGAGGGCATTGCTACGATGCGCGCCATGCCCCCCAGAGGCATCAGGATGATGTCTTGGGTGTGGATACCGAACCGTCGGGCGACCAGCGCGTGCCCCAATTCGTGGAGCAAGATGGACCCGAAGAGCAGGAAAACCAGCCCCAAGCCCATCGCTGGAGCAAAATCTGACCAGGTGAGGATGAAAAGCGGCACCAGCAGCATGCTGACGTGTAGCTTGACGGGGATGCCGAACAGAGATCCGATTTTCCAAGATAGGTTCATGATCACCTTCCTAACTTCTGATATCCTATACACCAACACAAATAGTTCAATTCACGAAAATGGAACGCTTCGCATGGAGACGGGCCACCGCGCTCAAAATGGACACGGGCGGAGCTTTTTAGGGGGGCCGCGACCTGTTTTAATGTGTTAAAGCAGTCTCGGAGGTAGCAGAAGTGTTCAGTTATGTTGATGCAAGCATTCGAAAAAAACTGGAAAAAGACGACCGGCTCGTGGACCTCGATCAAGAGGGCAACCTGGTCAGCAAGGACGAGACCGAACCTTACCTGACCTTGCTCGGGCCGATTCCCTTGCCGCGGATCATCCACGGCAGGGAGGTGGTGCTGTCTTGGTACCCGTTCGTGCGGCGTATCCAGCTGAGCAACGTTTTGGACTCTGCCAAGCAAGTGGACAAAGGCAATGGGGATGCTTTCCGGGACCTGCTCCAGACCAACATGAGCGTCAACTCGCTCTTGGCGTGTCCCGGGTTTTTGTCGAGCGAGAACCCTTTGGTTCGGGTGCACTCTTGTTGCATGACCGGGGACGTCTTCGGCTCGCGGCGCTGCGAGTGCGGACCCCAACTCGAGTCCGCCTTCGAGCGCATCATGGAGGAAGGCGGAGGGGGCGCGGTCGTCTACATGTCCGGGCACGAAGGTCGCGGGATCGGCCTGTGGGCCAAGGCGGTGACCTATCTTTTGCAGGACGACGGTCAAGACACGTACCAGGCGAACGTCTCTTTAGGGCTCCCCGAGGATTCCCGGGACTTCACCGATGCGGCGGTGGCCCTGCGGTATCTTGTAAAGGGGCGATCCATCCGGTTGATGTCAAACAACCCCCTCAAGGTCGAACATCTCGAGAGGGCAGGGCAGAAGGTCTCGGGAACCGTCCCTCACCTGGCGGGGGTTTGTGACCACAACCTGAGGTACATGCGTTCGAAGAGACTGAAGGGCCATAAGCTCCCACCTGAGCTGTAAGGGGAGCTTAGTTACTGCACCTCGAAGTCCTGTTCCGCCAACACCTCGTCGTTTGCGATGACGACGGCTTTGTAGTGGCCGGGCAAGAGAGTGGCTTCTGGCTGCCAGGCGGCTCCCATGGTACCCGAGCCGCCCGCCGGCACAACCGAGCGGTTGACGTAGAGCAGCTGGGCGTCGGCTTTCCCCTCGGGAATGAGCCGGGTCCAGCGGATCTCGAGGGTGGTCTCGGGGGGAAGGTCCAAAAAGCGCAGCCCGCAGTGAATCGCTCCTGTGGTTCGTTCGAAGATCAAAAGGCGATCTTTGGGCATGCTGGTCTGAGCGCCCGGCTCGGTTCCCAGCGCGATGTCCTCGATGAGAGGTCCCTTGGAGGCTTTCCCGACGGTGAAAGAGCGTTGGGCGAGGACCGCATCCCCCATTTCGAGCTCAACGGTGTAGACGCCGGAAGGCAGGCCCTGGGGCGCGGCCACATGAGCGGCGTACCTCTTGTCTCGGCCGATATCGACCACAGCCTCGTGGAACAGCTCCCTGCCCCGCAGCCAGCGGACGGTGAGGTGTCGGCCGGGCTCGGTCCCCTTGATGTTGAAAGACACCCACACCGTGCCTGTGCCCTTTCTAAATTGCCGCGTCGACCTTTTTGCCTTTAGCTTCTGATTGAGGCTCTTGGACAAGGTGACCCCGGTGGCGCGCACAGCCGAGCCTGGGGTCGAGCGTTCGATGAGAAACGGCACGGCGCCGACCGCGCGGTCATCGACGTAGACGCGGACCGTGTAGGCTCCGGGATCGAACCCACCGTCGGCCCCTCGGAAGGTGGCGATGAAGTCTGCGAGGTCGGCGGACATGGTGCTCACGAGCACAGGCTCGCTGACAGAGTCGAGGAACCATCTGACCTCGACCGTCGCTTCGGGCGGCACGTTTTTGAGCTTCCCCACCAAGTAGAGCCGGTCTTGGTCGGTCCTAAAAGAAGAGGTCGGCGGGGCGAGGGCTCGGTATCGGCGCTCGTCCACCTCAGTGGTCACTTCTGCGCGCAGAAGCTCGGCCCGGGGCGCCAAGTCGAGGGCGTCGAGCCTCGGGCGCTCATCATCAGGCCCCGAAGCCTCGGGCGGGGCGGAGCCGCATGCCATGAAAAACGCGGTGATAACCGCGAGCAGTCGTCGCATCATCACAGACCTCCTTTACGATAGACTATCCTGATTCGATGTGCCCCGCTCGTCAATCAGACAGGAAAAAAGTCAGCGAGGTCAGATGAGATCGAGGGCTTGTGCCAGCGCGACGAAGTCTTCGCTTGAGAGGGTCTCAGCTCGAGCGCCGCCGCTTATCCCGCACTTCTCGAAGGCGGTCTCCAAGCCAAGAGGGGGCGCCGGCTCGATATGGGTCAGGTTGTTGCGAAGTGTCTTTCGGCGCTGGGCGAAGGCCGCTTTTACGAGGGTGTCTACGCGGGCGAGCTCCTCACAAGAAAGTCGCGAGCGCTCGTGGGGTAGAAGCTCCACCACGGCGGAGGATACCTTGGGAGGAGGGTGAAATGAGCCGGGAGCGAGCCGAGCGATGATGCGGACATCGCACCGAAGCTGGGTCATCACTGACAGCGCGGCGCGCTCGCGTGTTTTGTGCTGCGCCCGAAGACGCTGGGCCACCTCGACCTGCATCATGAGCACCGACCGCAGGGGCGGCGGGGAGGCCTCCACGGCGCGTCGCACGAGCTTGCCGGTGATGTGATAGGGGAGATTGCCCGCCACCACTCCGGGCCCCGCTTCGAGCCAGCTGCTCAAATCGAAGCGCGCAGCGTCCGCCTCAACGAGCGTGAAGTCCGGCTCATCGGCCAGCTCCGCTGCCAGGACCTCGCACATCTGCCGATCGCGCTCCACGGCGGTGACCTTCGCTCCTTGAGACAAAAGGGCAGCGGTCAGGGTTCCGAGCCCCGGCCCGATCTCCAGCACCCTGCGTCCGGGGCGATCCACACACGCTCGGGCGATGGTGGCGACGGCGCCTGCGTTGACGAGAAAGTTTTGCCCCCAGGATTTCTTGGGGTAGAGCCCATGCCGGGCGAGCACCCGGCGCGGATCTTCGAAGCGGACGTGCGCGCTGTTTTCACCGCCGTTCATGTGAGCTCTTGGGCCACCAGATCTGCGAGCTTTTGCTGCACGCGGGACGAGACGACACCCACCGTGGTGATTTGCAGGTTCTGTGGCCGAAACACAGCGCGAGCCAGACGCTGCACGTCTTCGACATCGACCATTGTGATCTTTTCGGCTCGCTCTTCGAGGGTGTCGGGGGTGCGATAGAGCTGCTGCTCGCCGAACCAGCCGGACATGGCGCCCGGATCGTCGAGGAAGCTCTCCAGCGCCCAGATCGAACGGGCCTTTGCCTTGCCGAGCTCCTCCGGCTCGATGGAGGCGTCTCGCAGCTCGGCCAGAAGCCGGCCCACGGCTTGGCTGACGGCGGTCACGTTGTTGTGTGAGGTGGTCACGTCGATGTTGAGGGCCGACACGTCGCGGTAGGCGTCCAGATCCGCGCCGACGTGGTACGCGAGCCCCAGCTCATCGAAGATGCGGCGGTGCAGGCGCGTGGACATGCCGTCGTCGAGCAGCGACAAGAGCATCGACAGGGCGATCCGCGAGTCAGCGTCGTCACCGGGCGTGTGGAACGCGAAGCGCAGCTGGGTCTGACTCCCCGGCCTGTGGGCGTGAGCAAGAGCCGGCCCGAGGCCTCGTGGAACCTCAGCGGTTACGCCCGGCGACCACGGTTGGGCGGGAAGCCTCGCAAAGGCGCCCTGAGCGGCGTCGAGAACCCGTGCGGGCTCGAAGGCTCCGCTGACGCACAAGACGGCGTTGCGAGCCACGTAGTTGCGCAAAAAATGTCCGCGCACGTCCGCTGTGTCGAATCGCCTGGCATTTTCGAGCGGCCCGGCAACGCTCTGACCGAGTGGATGGCTGGGCCACAGGCGGCGGCGCGACAAGAAATCGATGTCGATCGGTTTTTGGTCCTCGTCGAGGTCTTCGAGGATCTCTTCTTCGATGATCCGGCGTTCGATTTCGATCTCTTTGAAGAGCGGCTCGGTGACCAAATCGGCCAAGAGAGACAGCCCCTGTTCGAGGTTCTGGGTCGGCAGTGTTATTTCGTACTCGGTGACGTCAGGCGCGGTGGCGGCAAACAAGGTCCCTCCGAGCCGCTCCGCTCGCAGGTTCAATTCGTAGGAGGTCGGGCAGGAGACCGTCCCTCGAAAGAGCATGTGCTCCAGGAAATGGGACAGCCCGTTGTCCTTTGGAGTCTCAAACCGAGAGCCTGTTTGAAAGAAGATCGCCAAGGAGACCCTGTGCAGGTGCGGCTGCCGAACGCGAACCAATCTAAGGCCGTTGTCCAACGACGATCGCCCAAGGGCATATCCCCATTGAGTCGTGGTGAGCTCGTTCATTTCACTTTTTTTGGGGGGGCTAGAAGTTTTTTTAATGGATCATTCGCCGTCTTCGTCGCCGGCCTGCTCGGCTTCTTGTTGGGCCGGCGCGTCGGGTCGGTCTTCCCGAGCGCTTTGGGCTCCCGGGAGATCCAAGCGACCGGCCTCTTCAGCGCTGTTTTCGAGCTCTGAAATCTTCTCGGACAGCCACGTGATGCGCTTGAGAGCTAGGAGATTCTCAGCGATCTCGCCTCTTTTTTCCTCAAAGTCCTCTTCGGAAGGTTTTTGCCGCTCCTTGAGGCGGAAGACGACGAAGTCGTCCCCTACTTCGTAGACCTTTTCGGCCGCGCTGTTGTCTTCGGTGAGCTCGAACGCCGCTTCGACGATCTCGGGGGCTTTCCCAAGACCGGGGATCGTCTGGGTCGCGCTGGAAAACGGGCGAGAGGAGCGCACCTTGGGTGCCAGGAAATCCTTGGCGTCCGCTTCGCCCACGAGGCTCGAAAGTTCGGCGCCGCCTTTGAGCGCAGTCAGATACTCTTTTGCCGTTTTCTGAGCCAGTTTGCGACCTTTTGCTTCTCGATAGAGCTTCTCGGCGATCTCTTTTTTGGCCTCTTCGACGGGGACATCGCCTTCGCGGATCTCCTCGACCTTGATGATGTGGAACCCGTAGTCCGTCTCGACGATGTCGCTGAGCTGCCCGGATTCGAGGGCGAACATCGCGTCGTCGAACGCCGGCACCATCCGACCCTTGGGGTTGAAACCGAGATCCCCGCCTTTGACGGCGCTGCCCGGATCATCGCTGTGCTCTTTGGCCAGTGCCGCGAAGTCGGCGCCGGTTTTGACTTGGCCAAGGAGGTCTTCGGCCTTGGCCCGCGCGGCGGCTTTGCCATCATCACCGGCATCCGTGTCGACTTTTACAAGGATGTGCCGGGCTCGGACCTGTTTTTCGAGGCCGGTGTACTTGAACTTATTGGTCTCGTAGTACGTGTCGATCTCCCCTTGATTCTCTTGGACCCACCCGTCGAAAGCCTCTTGGTCGACCTCGAGATCTTTGGCGAAATGAGACGGCGCGAGTCGCACAAACTCGATGGAGGCCGTGTCGTTGCCGCGCTTATAGGCTTGCTCTATCTCGGAGGGAGAGACGCTGGCCATGCTGGCGAGGAGCTGTCTCGTCCGCATGGCTACGAGTTCCCGCCGCTGCTGTTCGACGAAATTCTCTTCCGTGACTTGGATGTAGTTTCGGATGAACTTCCGGAAGCCGTCCAGGTCGAACTCGCCCTTCTCGTCTTCGAAGGACTGCTGCAGCTCGTGTCCTTGGGAGATGACCATCTGAGCCACCATCTCGGGGGTGGCGAACGGAGAGCTCTCCATCCTCTTGATGACATCCTTGATCGGACGGGTCAGGTAAAATTTGTTGTCTGCGATATTGTGCTCCGCTTCATCCGCCGAAGCGGTGATGCCGAATTCCTCGGCCAGAGACATGAGCAGCTCGCGTTCGATGATGCCTTCGAGGGCCAGGTGCCTGAGGCTGACAGCTTGGGGGTCCTCTTCGGTGAGGCTGCGACCGCCCATCATCCGAAAGGCGTACTTCAAGGTGGCTTCCGGAATCTCTTTGCCGTCTACGCTGGCGACCAGCTGGGTCGTCTGCCCCTTGCCCCAACCCTCGCTTTGTGCCCCAAAGCTGAAGGCAAACGCGGCAGCCAAAAGACCGACGATGAAGATCCCGAAAAAGCCGCCTACATTTCTACGGAAAAACTCAAGCATAGTGTCGTCTCCTTGGAATTTCCCAACAACTGTCGCCGCTTACTCTCACAAAAAATGCGCGAACGCCGTTGTCGAAGTGGGCGGTATCATACAAAGTCGCAACCGAAAGGCAAACGATTTTCGATAAAAGGATGCGCGAGGAAAAAAAATTCACATTAATGTTTGCGGAATGTTGACGACAAAAACATTGGTGGGAAATGTTTAGACACTTGAAAGCCCAGGGGGGATCTGTTACTACCATGCGGTAGTTTCAGCGGGTAACAGCGGCTGAAGTGCAAGAAAAATCAACAACTTCGGCGCGTCTTATAGGTTTCGGGTGGAAATGTGGTTGCCACGGCATCCTAACGTTGCAGAGCCCGAAAGAGGCGCGAGGAATGTGGCGATATGATTTTTGACTGGCTGTACGGCCTGTTTTCAAACGACCTGGCCATCGACCTGGGCACGGCGACGACCCTGATTTATGAGAAGGGGCGGGGGATCGTCTGCTGCGAGCCTTCTGTCGTGGCGGTGCAAAAGGATGCCCGGGGAGTCAAAAAAGTCCTCGCGGTCGGGCAAGAGGCCAAGGAGATGCTCGGGCGCACTCCCGGCCACATACAGGCTGTTCGGCCCTTGCGAGACGGCGTCATCGCCGATTTCGAGG
>JAABTR010000803.1 GCA_011389755.1 Deltaproteobacteria bacterium
CAGCTGCCTGGAGGTTATCACGGGACTCGAGGAGGAGACGGGCACACGCGTCTCTCGGATCGGGTGGGTGCGCAAAGGAGAGGCTCGGGTCGTGGTGGAAGAAAACGGAAAAGAGATTGAAAATTCGCGGGGCGCCTTCGATCATTTTCTCAGGTAATCGTTGATAGACTCGGCCAGGGCGCGCACGTCGTCGGCATCCACCCGGCTGCTCGTCACGAACCGCCCCCCCCAATCGGCCGCGGGATAGGTGTCGAATCCCTCCCGCGCGAGGTGATCGACCAGCCCCGAGTCGCTCTTCTTCGGCTTCGTAACCCGGCAAAACACCATGTTGACGCGAACGCGGTCTGCGTCGATGCTGATGCCGTCGACACCGGCAAGGAGGTCTGCGAGGAGTCGGGCGTTTTCGTGATCCAGGGCCAGCCGTGGGATACCCTCCTCGAGAGCGACGATGCCGGCGGCGGCGACGATCCCGGACTGGCGCATGCTCCCCCCCATCATCTTGCGCCTCTTTCGAGCCTTCTTTATAAAGTCGGCGGTCCCGCACAAGAGACTCCCGACCGGCGCGCCGAGCCCCTTCGACAGGCAGAACATCACGGAGTCGGCGTTTCGGACGATCTGAGCGGCATCGACGCCGAGAGTGAGCGCCGCGTTGAAGAGGCGGGCTCCATCGAGGTGGACGGGGACGCCGAATCTTTCGGCGACGCTCTTTATCGCGCGCATCTCGTCGATTGGGATGACGTTTCCGTCCGAGAGGGCGTTTTCGACGACGATGAGCCCGGTCCGCGGCTCGTGGATGTCGTCGCCGAGTCGCACGCGGCGCTCGATCTCTTCGTGGGTGAGGTAGGAGCCGTTGGCCGGGGTGATGCAGCGCGCCAGCACCCCCCAGAGCGCCGCCATCGCGCCCACCTCGTGTTCGATGACATGGGCCGACTCGGACAAGACGACCTCCTCGCCCGCTCGGGCGTGGAGACCGATGGCGCACTGGTTGCCGAAGGTGCCGCTGGGCACGAACATGGCCGCTTCGGTGCCCACCCGGCTCGCTGCCGTGGCTTCGAGGCGGTTGACCGTCGGATCTTCGCCGCACATATCGTCTCCGACCTCGGCGCCAGCCATGGCCTCGCGCATCTTCGGGGTCGGTAGGGTCATGGTGTCGCTTCGAAACTCTCGTCTTTTCATATCGGTCTCCGTGTCGTCGGGTTGTCTAAAGCGGTTAGTTTTTGAGTCGATCCAGGAGCCCGAGGACCTCGGAGCGATCGATGTGATCTTTGGGAGCCACCTGGAGATATCGCTCGAGGACTTCGATGGCGCGAGGTTCCTTGTTCTGGGAGGTGTAAGCGACGCCCAGTCGATAAAGAGCCTCGGGGAACCACTCAGGGCGGGTGGCCTCGTTTTGTTTCTCGACGAGGGTCACTGCCGTGGACAGCGGGGCGATGGCCGCTTTTAGCCCTTTGGTCTTCAGCTCCATCAGAGCCTGCTCGAAATGAACGTCAGGGTTATCGGGCATGAGCTTGGCGGCGCGGCGGTAGTACCAGACCGATTCACCCATGTCTGAGAGCTGTTCATAGGCCTGGCCCAGAGCGCGTAATGCCTGCGCGTCGTCAACGTGGCTGTGGACGACTTTTTTGAGGATGTCGATGGCGTCTCTGGCGGCGCCTTGTTTGAGCCTTGTCTGTCCGATGCCGATAAGCGCCGGAACCAGCTCAGCGTCGAGCTGGTTGGCTTTTTGGAACTGCTCGAGGGCTTGTTTCGTGTCGTTTAAAGCGAGCAATGCATAACCGTAGTGGACTCTGTAGTTTGGGTTTTGCGGATCGCTTCTGGCCGCGGCGGCGAAGAACTTGGAGGCCTCTGCGCTGTCGTTGCGATCCATGTGCACGCGGCCGAGCAGGTAGCTGGGTTCGGGGCTTTGGGGGTGAGCCTGGAGCACCTCCTCGGCCGACTCTTTGGTGCGCGCGAGCTTCCCGAGCTGGTAAGCGACGGCGGCCACCCTGGTCTTGGCTTCTGCGCTTTTTGGGTCTTGTTCGAGGGCGACCTCATACGCAGCCAGCGCCTCTTCGAGGTTGTCGCGGGACTCGTGGATCCGGCCTTTTTCGATCTGAAGGTTCGGGTACTGCGCAGAGCGGTTTTCAACCTCTGCCAGAGCCTGCATTGCGTCGTCATACGCGTCCATCCGGCGATACATCTGCGCCATCTTGAAATAGGTGTGGACGTTGTCCGGATCGATTTCGAGCGCCTTGTTCAGCTCGACGATGGCGTTGGGGAAGTCGCCTCGGGCTGCGTGCGCATCGGCCAGGGTGTGGTTGATGATAGGCGCGTTCCCGGATTTTTGGGAGGCGCGGTTGAGCACCTCGACGGCGGCCTGTTGCTCGCCTTTTGCGAGGAAAATATTCGACGACTCCACGTAGGCTTCAATAAGCGATGGATCCAGCTCGATGGCTTTGTCAAACGCTGCCGCGGCCTCGTCGGTGTTTCCGAGGCGATTCTCGACGAGCCCCTTGGCGTAATGAGCTGTCGCGATTCGAGGGTTTTCCTTGAGGATTTTATCGATGACCTTCTTGGCATCGGTCAAGGCGCCGTTTGCGATCGCCACCCGAGCGAGACCGAGCTTGACGAAAGTGTCGTCCGGTGTGAGCTGACGCGCCCTCGCCAGGGCTGCCGACGCCGCCGAGTAGTCTTGGTCCATCAGAGCCAACGCGGCGCGCGCCTTGAGGATGTCCGGGTGGCTGTCATCGAGCTTCTCGGCCTGGGCGATGCTTTCTTGCGCGTCGCTTCGGCGTCGCTGTTTCAAAGCGAGCATCCCGCCCAGGGCCAGAGCCCGGGCTTTTACGTTCGCAGCGTTCGATTGGAGCGGTCCGGCCA
>JAABTR010000804.1 GCA_011389755.1 Deltaproteobacteria bacterium
TGGATCTTGGTGAGGGCGCTCGTGAAGTGCCAGACGCTGTCCATCCACATCCGCGTGTCCACGAGGTCGCGCTTGAGCCCGCCGATGACCCGCTCGCGGTCTTCGATGTAGTAGGTGTTCGCCTCGGTCCACTGGAGCCGCAGGAGGTAGGCCACCGAGTGCCGGATGATCTGCGTGTAGGTGAGGTAGCGCTCTTCGTCGCCCTCCAGCTTGGCCACGATGGCCGCGTCCACGAGGGACTCCAGGGCCGCCGAGGTGACCGAGTTGTTGCCGTAGTGCTCCTGTGTCGGCGCCAGGGCGCCGTCGTAGTCCCAATAGGATTGACGCTCGGCGCAGTCCTCGTAGTAGAGCGCCACTCGGTCGTTGATGTGGTAGATCGTGTCCCGGTAGCGGTCTTCTCGGTGCTGAAGCCACATGGCGGCCAGCGGCTGCGTGTACCACGCCGGCGCATAGGGGATGGCGTCTTTGCGCGCGAGGTGCATGAAGTCCAGCAGCGGCTGTTCGTAGGTGCCCCAGACCGAGTCAAAGAACTTCTTGTATTTTTCGTCCTTGGTTTTTTCGTAGATGTACGCCAGGGAGAGAAGGAGCTGGCCGGGCATGAAGAACTGGCTCTGGCCCCACTGGGTCCACATGAAGCCGTCGTCTTTGCGCTTGCTCATGGCCCAGTCGATGAGGAGGCGGCAGTCGAGCTCCTTGCGACGCCAGTCGTCGCGCTCCAAGATGGCCGCGCAGATGAAGCCGGCGGTGGTGTAGCGGTTGGAGACCAGATCCCCCTTGGGGAGCCGCTCCTCAGAGGGGATGACCCTGCCAGCCGTCTTGGATTGGCTCATGTTGAAGTACTCTTCGAGGTAGTAATCAAGCGGCTCGAGGGCCTTTTTTTTGAGCGCGTCGTCGTCCAGGTAATAGGCCAACCGGTTGAACACCCACGTGGACATCGTGGAGCGGACCATGGTGCGGTTTTGGTTGCGGTACTTGCCGCGCTTCACGTCGTATTCGTAGGTGATCTGGCCGTCCTTGGTGTTCTCCATGAACCAGCGGCCGATGAGGCGAAGCCGCTGCTCCACGAGGGCGTGGTCGATGTCCTGGGCGCGCAGGATCTCGTGTCCGCGGTGGAAGTTGCCGAACTGTCTGTCGGGGCGCCGCTCGCCGAAGTGGATCGTCCGATAGATCTGCATCACGACCTTGTCGTCATTGTGAGAGGACTTGTAGGGGATATCCAGCTCGCGAGACAGGTGCTTGCGGCTCGCGTTGCGCCCCATATTGCGCTCCAAGGCCATGAGCGGATCGATCTCGGCGACCTTGCCTCCCCGCTCCCAGATCATGCCGGTGACCTGGGGCTCGTAGACCTTGCGGTCGAAGAAGCCGGTGTTGCCGAAATTGGGGAACGTGCCCACGTAGGAGACCACGAGCAGGTGGAGGTACCCGTCGCTCCCACCCCTGCACAGGCTGGGAGCCAAGACCTCGACTTTTTCCTTGAGGCTCTTGGAGGTGTCTGTGATCTTTAAACCTTCTCTCCGACTGCCATCACGGTCGTAGTACACGCCCAGGATCGGCACCTTGACCGTCTTCGCCTCGGCCGGAGCTTCGAGGGAGCGGGCCACCGCGTCGTCTTTGTCGCACAGGGCGCGGGCGTAGCGCAGGAGGTACATCTTGGTCTCCTCTTCGAGCGTGAGATCCTCGCCCACCTCCACGCCGGGCAGCTCGGGCAAAAGAGCCATGGACTCTTCGATGCCGGTCGGGGCCTGCTCGGTTTTTTTATACTCGGGGATCGGTTTTTCACGCTCGCCGCGGCAACCTGCCGCGAGCAACAAACCAAAAGCTGCAAAAATTGTCGCTCTCTTCATCGGTTTCCTCGTTCGTGCCCGCGAAGCAAAATCGCATTTATTCAAAACAAGTTTCCGAAGCTACTCGTTATTAAAGGCAAAAACAAGTCTGCCCGGCGCGGCGACGGTTTTCGTACGAGCCCCTTGGCGCCGCGGTTTACAAATGAAGCGTGGATATTTAAGATGACCCGATTTTTTTAGGCGAAATCGCGCTCGGCGCGCGTCTTCAACTCGTTTTAAAGATGCGAAAAAAAGGGCGCAAAGGAGATTTTGATGCTCAAAGGACACCCCAAGGGACTTTACGTGGCGTTCTTCGCCAACATGGGTGAGCGGTTCGGCTACTACACCATGTTGGCGATCTTCGTCTTGTACCTGCAGGCGAAGTTCGGATTCTCGACAGCCGAGGCGGGGCGCTACTACGGCGGTTTTTTGTTCGGCGTCTACTTCCTGCCGCTGATCGGCGGAATTATCGCCGACAAGGTCCTCGGCTACGGCAAGACCATCACCATCGGCACGTTGGTGATGTTCGCAGGCTACACGATGCTGGCCCTGCCCGATATGGGGCTCGCCATGGTGATCGGCGCCCTGGCGGTCATTTCCCTGGGCACGGGGCTCTTCAAGGGCAATCTTCAGGCTCTTGTGGGCAACCTCTACGACCACCCGAAGTATTCTCAGAGCCGGGACAACGCCTTCAACATCTTCTACATGGGCATCAACATCGGCGCCTTCTTCGCGCCGTCGGCTGCCGAGGCCATCGGCGGATGGATCCTCAAGAGCGAGGGGCTGACATACAACAAGGAGATCGCTCCGCTGGCTCACCAGTACCTCAGCGGCGAGCTCGAAAACACCTCGCAGCTCATGGGGTTTGCCACGAAGCAAATGGGCGGGGCTTTTACGAGCCTCGAGGCGTTCTCCAGATTCTACATCGACACGTTGAGCCAGTCTTACAACGCCGGTTTCGCTATCGCCGCGGCCAGCATGATCGTCTCCTTGCTCATCTTCATCTCGTTCCGCAAATACTACAAACACGCC
>JAABTR010000805.1 GCA_011389755.1 Deltaproteobacteria bacterium
GCCTCCGGCGATTTCGAAGGAGCGGCCACCTATTTAAAGGAATATGACAGTCTGGAGACAAACGTGGTCCTTTTTGGTCTACGCGAGCACGGGCTCGGTCCCGACTCTGTGGAGGAGCTGCTCGCGGGGGCCGCTCGAAAGGAGAGGGCCCGCTACGAAAAAAGGCTCGGTTTTCTGGCGACCGTCGCGAGCAACGCTCCGTTCATCGGCCTTTTTGGAACCGTGCTTGGGATCATCCGGGCGTTCAAAGATTTGTCTGGAAACATGGGCGAGGCTTCATCCGCTGTGATGGGTGGGATCGCCGAGGCGCTCATCGCCACCGCCATCGGGTTGCTCGTGGCGATTCCGGCGGTCATCGCGTTCAACGTCTTTAAGTCGAAGGTCAAACAGATAAGCGACAACATGCAGCTTCTGACCGGCGCGTTGCTCGCGAACCTCAAGGCCGAGCTGCCCGCCGGGGCCGCGGAGAAGAGGTGACATCATGGCGATGCTCGATCAAAGAGATGACGAGGAGGTCATCTCCACAATCAACATCATCCCGTTTGTGGATATCGTCTTGGTCTTGCTCATCATCTTCATGGTCACCTCCACGGCGATCGTGAAGGCGGCCATAAAGGTGGATCTTCCCAAGGCCGCCAGCGCGGGGTCCGCGGTCGAGACGACGGTGAACTTGGTGGTCGCGAAAGACGGCGAGCTGATCCTCGACGGGCAGACCGTGGACGAGAACGAGGCGGCGCGCCGCATCCGGGCCTTGTCTTCCAAAAATCCCAAGATCCAGGCGGTCATCTCGGCTGACAAGCTCGTGGCCTACGGCCGGGTGATCGCGATCATCGATCTGGTCAAGCAAAACGGGGTCGAGACCTTTGCCTTGAACATCGAGCGCGAGCTGGCCCTTAAGCAGGAGCGTTTGTAATGACACAGGCCACGGCGCGAGAGCTCGTCAAAGCCGCGAGCTCGGCCGAGAGAGGACGCAGGCGGCGCAGAGTCGGGCGGCGAGGAGCAGAGGCCCCGGCCTCCCCCGTCTCCGAAGCGACGCGTCAGCACGACCCGCTCGCTAACATTGGGCCCGGCCGTGTCAAAAAACTGGGCTGGGCAGCCGCGCTCATCCTCGCGGCTTTGGCCGCCCACGCCCTGGCCGTGGGGGTGTTCTTTGGAGTGGGGGTCTTGTTTCCCCCGAGCACCTACGAGGGGGCGCGGTCATCCGAGAAGGTGGAGGTGCGGGTTTTGGAGCCCGAGCCGCTGGTCGAACCTCCAGAGCCGGTCGCAAAAGAGCCTGAGGTCGAGCAGGCGACCGAGCCGGAGTCAGCGCCCGAGCCGGAGCCCAAACCTCAGCCGCGTCCCGAGCCCAAGGTCAAGAAGCGGCTTTTGGCGGCCGACCCCATCGACGAACCCAAGGAGCCGATCGTTGAGCCGAAAGAGCCCAGGCGGCGCGTCGTGGGGCTGAGCCTCGAGTCGACGGTCTCCGGCGCGGATGGGCCCTCGTTCGCGGTGGGCAACACCCGCATGGGGCGCACTGCCGGCCGAGCCGAGGATCCGAGCTCCGTGGAGAAGGCACAGGCGGTGGCGGGCGAGCGCCGCGGTGGGACCGCAAGTGAGCCCAATAAGGCCGCCGCGAGGCTCCCGCTCGGAAAGGTCGATTTCGAAAAGCCCAGGCGGCTCGCCGAGGTGGATCTCGAGTATCCACCGCTTCTCAAGGCCCGCGGGGTGGAGGGCAACGTGATGGTGCTGATTCGCATCTCGGCGGAGGGGCGGGTCGAGAGCGCCAAGGTGCTGCGCAGCTCCGGGCACGAAGAGCTCGATCGCGCGGCCCGCGCGGCGGCCTTGCGCGAGCGGTTCGTCCCCGCCAAGCGGGACGGCGAGCCTGTCGCCTACACGCTCAAGTACACCTATCGCTTTCGCATCAAGGATGCATGAGGAGACCAGCATGAGACGGCTATCACGGGTCTTTGCTTTAGTGTTCGCGGGCGGGGCGGTGCTGACGGGTTGCGTGGAGTCCTTCGATCCGTTCAACCTCGTCCAGAGCCCCCGCATCTTGGCCATCAAGGCCGCGCCGCCCAGCGTGGCGCCGGGCGGCGAGACGGAGCTCAGCGCTCTGTTAGCGGGCATCGACGGCGCCGAGGTTTCGCACGCGTGGAGCTGGTGCCCCCTCGCGGCGGGCTCCGTCACAGGTTTTGATTGCGTGGTCTCCCAAGAGAGCCTCGAGCAGCTCGCCGGGGCGGCAGGTTTTTCGTTTGAGGATCTGGGGGTGCCGGCGCTCGACCTGGGCACAGACCCCACGGCCGTTTTTGCGACCGAGGCGAGCAGCGGCCCGGCGCTCCAAGCGATTTGCCGGGCGCTGACATCCGAGGATATCCCGAGCTTCGTCCCCGTGCCCGATTGCGACCGCGGGCTCGACGCGACGGTGTCCCTCGAGATCGAGGTGGACGGGCAGCGGGTTCAGGCGGTGAAGACTCTCGAGCTCTTGTTCGATGGGCAGACCAGCCCAAACCAGAACCCGTCCCTCGAGGGCGCCGGTCTCGAGCTCGAGGGGGGCCTCGAGCTGCCGGAGACCCTGGTGGTGGGCGAGTCGTACGACCTCTTGCTGGGCGTAACCGAAGAGCAGGCCGAGCTCGCGGAGCCCGGGGAGGAGGGCGGCGCGGCCGAGCGGGAGATCCTGTTCGTCACCTGGTATGTGACCGCGGGCGAGACCGAGGCTCGCAGGACCTCGTTCATCGATGGTGAGATTCCGATTGAGACGCTCCAGAAGAACACTTGGAAGCTCGGCCGGTTCGACGAGGTGGGCGATGAGGCCGAGCTCTTCGTCGTCTTGCAAGACGGCCGCGGGGGCGTGGACTGGAAGAG
>JAABTR010000806.1 GCA_011389755.1 Deltaproteobacteria bacterium
ATTATGCAAAATGCCGTAGTAGACGTTGTAGCTCGCCGGAGGGTCTGTCGCCGTGTCCGGATCCCCCTGAGTCTCGGCGGTGTCGTGATCGACGGTGTCGTGATCGACGGTGTCGATCCACTCTGGCGTGTCGGTCGACTCCGCGGTATCAGCACCGAAGCGCGTGTCGGTGCCTCCGAGCGTGTCGAGCGGCTGTGCTTGGTCTGTGGTGTCTTGAGCCGCGGTGTCAGTGTCGGTCTCGCCCTCGCCCTGCGCATCCCCGCTCGTGCCGGCTGAATCGCACGCCAGGGCGAAAAGAAGCAGCCCCAAAAGAATCATCGACCTCTTTATCATCGCGGGCTCCTTTCCCCTGGGCGAATAATAATCCAGCAACCAGTATATCTTTGATAGCCTGTTCTGGCCAGCGAATGATGCGGATGTTTATAGGCGACTCTTCGCGCAATCGATTGTGGCGCCGGGCGCCATTTTGCTATAGTGCCGACAGCATGAAGGTATACAGCGGTAAGCACAAAAACATGGCGGCGGTGATTGCGGAGAACGACGTGCTCAAGCTGGCGGTCTTGCCGGTTTTGGGAGGCAAGATCGCCTCGCTCGTCTACAAACCGCGAAATTTCGAGGTGCTTTTCCAGCCGACCGCGGACAAGTACTCCATGGTCGAGTATGGGAGCGACTTTGGGCGCTGGGACACGTCGGGGGCCGACGAGATGTACCCGACCATCGACGCCTGCAGCTATCCCTTCGAGGCGTACAACGGCGTCCGCTGTCCGGATCACGGGGAGGTGTGGTCGATCCCGTGGTGTGCGGAGTACCAGGTCGCCAGCGACTGGCTCATGTGCCGCACCAACGGGATCAAGCTGCCTTATCGGTTCTCTCGGACCATTCGCCTCGACGGCGCCGCCGTGCGCATGGAGTACCGGGTCAAGAACCTGGGGAACAAGCCGCTCCACGGGCTGTGGGCGTTTCATGGCCTGGCGGCCTGCGACGACGCCACCGAGGTGACTTTGCCCCCGGCGCGGGGCAGGGCGCAGGTGGCCGTCTTGAGCGTTCAAGACAGCGACCTGCTCGGCCCCGCGGGGCGCGTTTTGGACTTTCCGGTCCACAAAGAGCGGGACCGAGGCGCTTTGAACATCGCCCGGGTCCGTCCCCCTTTGGCGCAAGACACGCGCAAGATCTACGTCAATGGCCCGGTGGCCAAGGGCGAGGCGTCGATGACCCTCGACAAGGGGCGCCTCGAGTACGCCCTGCGCTGGCCCGAAGACAAGGCGCCCTACCTCGGCGTCTGGTTTGACGAGGGCGGCTTTAAAAACGAGCACAACTGCGCCCTAGAGCCCTCCACCGGGTTTTACGACTCCCTCGAGCGAGCGGCGGCGAGCGACAGCGTCGAGCCCATAGCCCCCGGGAGTTACGCCTCTTGGTGGCTCGAGATCGCGCTGCGACCCCTTTGAAACATTTCCGAAAGGTAACAGATATGTCCGAGCTGAGATGGAATCCGCTTCTTAAGACCTGGACCATGGTGGGGGCGAATCGGCAAAAACGCCCCCATCTGCCCAAGGGATGGTGCGCCTTTTGTCCGGGGTCGGGGCGCGTGCCGGACGACTACGATGTCATGATCTACGACAACGACTTTCCAATACTGATGCCAAAGCCCCCACAGCCGGATGACGTGGCCGGGGACATCTACCGCACCGCGCCCGCGGCGGGGAAATGCGAGGTGGTCCTCTATTCGCCCAAGCACGACGCCCACCTGAGCTCCCTGGGAGCCTCTCACATTCGCAAGGTGGTCGACCTGTGGGCGACGCGGTGCGAGGCTCTGGCCGAGGATGAGCGGGTCAAGTACGTCTTTCCCTTTGAGAACCGGGGCGAGGAGGTGGGCGTCACCATGCACCACCCCCACGGGCAGATCTACGCCTACTCGTACGTGCCGCTGAAGCTGAAGCTGGAGCTCGACGCCTGCCGCGAGCATCATGAGGCCCATGGCGACTGCCTCATCTGCCGCATGAACGCCGAGGAGCGCAGGTTCGATCGGCGCATCGTCTTTGAGAACGCGTCGTTTTTGGCGTACCTGCCGTTCTTCACCGATTACCCCTACGGGGTGTTCATCGTGAGCAAGCGCCACGCAGGCGGCCTGACCGACCTGACCGCCGCTGAGCGGGATGATCTGGCCGCGTGCCTGGAGATGACGGTGGCCTCCTTCGACAAGGTGTTCGACAGGCCCTTCCCCTACATGATGGCGGTCCACCAGGCGCCGGTGAACTCACCTGAGCTGGGCGACGCGGGCAGCTACTTTCACTTCCACATCGAGTTTTATCCGCCCCTGCGGGCCGCCGACAAGATCAAGTACTACGCCTCATCCGAGATGGGGGCCTGGGCCGCGGCCAACGTGGCGGCGGTGGAAGACTCGGTCATGACCTTGCGCCGCGCCAAGCTCGACGCCCTGGCCGAGCGCGACGAAGCCCGCTACGCAAGGGAGCTCGCCGCCGAGCTGGGAAGGCAGCTCGGGCCGGGCAGCGGCAAGACCGAGGTCTTTGCGGCGCCGGCGCGGGTGAACCTCATCGGCGAGCACATCGACTACAGCGGGGGGCTCGTGTTTCCGGCGGCTCTCGACCGCTTTATCGGTTTGGCGATTCGGTTGCGAGATGACGACAAGATCATCGGGTGCAATTTCAACTTCCCCGAGATCTTCGAAGGCTCGGTGGCAAAAATTCAAGAGCGCGACGAGCGCTGCTCGTGGTCCAACTACCTGCGGGGCGTGCTCGAGGTCCTGCGGCAAAGAGGGCACCGGATCGACCGGGGTTTCGAGCTGCTCCTGCACAGCACGGTTCCGGCCGGCGGCGG
>JAABTR010000807.1 GCA_011389755.1 Deltaproteobacteria bacterium
CTCGCCTACACCAAGACCTTCGCCATGGCGGCCTCGTCGGTGCTGGCCATCACCGTAATCCCGGTCCTGATGTACTACTTTGTGCGGGGTAAGATAATCCCGGAATCCAAGCACCCGCTCAGCCGGTTTTTCATCTGGATTTACAAGCCGGTTATCCGCTTCGTCCTCAAGGCGCCGGTGCTCATCATCGCCCTGGCGATCGCGGTGACCGCCGCCACGGTCTGGCCCTTTGAGAAGCTCGGTTCCGAGTTCATGCCGCCGCTGAATGAGGGCGACTTGCTCTACATGCCCACGACGCCGCCGGGGATCAGTATCACCAAGGCCAAGGAGCTTCTGCAGCAGACCAACAAGCTCATCGCGAAGCACCCCCAGGTCAGGCACGTGCTCGGCAAGATCGGCCGCGCGGACACCGCCACGGATCCCGCGCCGCTTTCGATGATCGAGACCACTATCCTGCTCGAAGACAAAGAGAAGTGGCCCGAGGGTAAGACAATCGAGGATGTCATTCGAGAGCTCGACGAGATGGTGCAGTTCCCCGGGCTCACGAATTCGTGGACCATGCCCATCAAGACCCGTATCGACATGCTCGCGACCGGAATCAAGACGCCTGTCGGCATCAAGCTCTTGGGCAGCGATCTCGCGCAGCTCTCGGATGTCGGCCAGAAGATCGAGGCGCTCTTGCGGGAGGTGCCCGAAACCCAGTCGGTCTACTCGGAGCGGGTCGTGGGCGGCAACTACGTTGATATTGTGATCGATCGCACCGAAGCGGCCCGCTACGGACTCACGGTGGGCGACGTGCAGGACGTGGTGCGCGGCGCCATCGGCGGGATGAACGTCTCGCGAGTCATCGACGGGCTCGAGCGCTACCCCATCAACGTGCGCTACCCCAGGGAGCTGCGGGACAACCTCGAGAAACTCAAGCGACTGAGCGTGCCGACGCCGATGGGCCATGCCGTGGCGCTCGCCCAGGTGGCCGAGGTCAAGGTGAGCAAGGGGCCGCCGGCCATCAAGAGCGAGAACGCGAGGCGCACCGCGTGGATCTTCGTAGATATCAAGACAAAGGACGTGGGCGGCTATGTGAAAAAGGCTCAGCGAGTCATCGATGAGAACGTGGAGCTGCCCGAGGGAGTCTCCGTGGTCTGGTCGGGGCAGTACGAGTACATGGAGAGGGTCAACAAGAGGCTGACCTTCGTGGTGCCGCTGACCCTCGTCATCATCTTCGTGCTCTTGTACCTGCACTTTCGGAGCATCTTCGAGAGCTCGGTGGTCATGCTGAGCCTGCCGTTCGCCCTGGTGGGAGGTGTGTGGCTCCTCTACTTCGCCGAGTTCAACCTCTCGGTGGCCGTGGCGGTCGGATTCATCGCCCTGGCGGGCCTGGCCGCAGAGACCGCTGTGGTGATGCTCGTCTACCTCGACGAGACCCTCGAGAGGTGGAAGCGCGAAGGTCGCCTAAAGAGCCGGGAGGATCTGCGGGCCGTCATCATCGAAGGAGCCGTGGAGCGCGTGAGGCCCAAGCTGATGACGGTGCTCACCACCACCATAGGGCTCCTGCCCATCATGTACGGCAGCGCCACCGGCACAAGGCTCATGAAGCGCATCGCCGCCCCCATGGTGGGAGGCATGATAAGCTCCACCATACTCACCCTCATCATCATCCCCGCCATCTACTACCTCTGGAAGAGGGTCGCCGAACGAAAAACCATCACCTAAACCCCCGCGCCCACTTCAAGTCCCTAAGGTCCCTTTGGTCCCTTAGGTCCTTTTGGTCCCTTTGGTCCCTTAGGTCCTTTTGGTCCCTTTGGTCCCTTTGGTCCCTGCTCATTCCCAATAAAACAAAAAGACGAGCGAAGACGAAAACTTGAGCTATCAATAAAGTGATTCATTTCATTTGAAAAAAAGAGGTAGAGGATGTCAGCTCACAGAACAAACCAAGCCGGCGGCCTGAGATCAACGCTCGCTTTTCTCATGTCGCTCGTCGCGCTCATTTTATCATTTTTGGCGTACACCGCCTCAGACAGAGAGAGCCAGCTCACAGGGCACATCGAAGAGCTCCAGGAAAAACTCGACGGCGTGAAGATCGAGAGCGCGAAGAAGATCGATGAGCTGCGAAATGAGACATCGGAGGCGCTCAGCAAGATGAGTCACGCCTTAAAGAAAGATGAAGACAAGGGCGAAAAATGGGCCCCGGGGCCCTGACTCCTGGGACGAGCGAACCTCGATGAGGCGAGCGGCAAAAGGGGGGATCCTGACGTGGGTCGTGCTTTGCGCCTCGTTCTTTTTTTTGGGCACCTCGAGGGGTGCTGAGCCCGAGCTTTCACCCCGCGTCGTGCTGCTCGAGACCTTCGACGTCCCGATCGTATTGAAGCACACGCGCTACTTTCTTAAGACGATGGAAGGGCTGGGTTACCCGAGGGCAACGATAGAGGTGCTCAAGGCTCATGGGGACTCCGCGCGGGCCAAGCGCCTCTTGCTCGAGGCGATAGAGAAAAAAAGGCCGGACGTCATCGTGGCGAACGCGACGCTGGCGGCGAAGGCGGCTTTCCCCATCGCCACAGCGGCGCAAATACCGCTCGTGTTTTTCGTGGTCTCCGATCCCGTGGGGGCGGGCCTGGTTTCCGAGGTCGATGCCCCGTCCAAGGGGCTCGTAACGGGGGTCGTGCACAGTGTGCCCCGAGCCACCAAGCTCGAGATGGTAATGCGCATCTTAAAGCCGGTGAAACCGAAGGATAGGCCCGTTCGGTTCGGTTATGTTCACTCGAGCTACCCCTCGGCGGTCGGAGATCTGCGGATGCTGGAGGAGGCGGCCGCCAAAAGAGGCGATGTGAAGTTCGTTTC
>JAABTR010000808.1 GCA_011389755.1 Deltaproteobacteria bacterium
CCTCTCTACCCTTGGGCACAGGTGTTCGGGATCGTATCCGGGCTCGCACTCTTGGTGCTGCTCGGAGCCGCGGCTGTCATGGCGGCGGTGGGGGTCGGTGTGCCAGGGCTCCTGTTGTACCTGGTCTACGGGAGGCGCCAGGCGCGGCGCAGCGGTCAGGTGGGGAAGATCGGGCGGCGCCTCGACCTTTTGATGCAGAGCGAACAAGAAAACCTCCAGGAGGCGGAATGGATCGCGGAGGGGGCGAGCGGCTCCACCTTGGTGGCGCTCTTCGGCGGAGAGCGCTCTCCGGAGACCGTCGCCTTGATGGGGCTCGGTCTGTCCTCGGAGCCCAAGCAGCAGGTGATACACATCACGGAGATCCCGGACGAGCCCCTGGTCAGCGAGGTGAGCCGGGAGGAGTCCAGGGCGCTGAGCTCTCTGCGCAGGAGGCTCGAGGCCATGGGGCAGGTCGAGGGAGCGGCCGTCGACTTTCACCCCTTGGCGTCGAGGGATCCCGCCCGAACGGTGCAGGCGGTGACCGATAGGCTCGAGAGCGACTGGCTCGTCATGTGCTGGCAGGGGCGGCCGAGCCGAGGGGTCTGGGTCCGCAACCCCCACGCGTGGATGCTCAACCACATCCGGTGCAACGTCGCGATGTTTAAAGACACCGGAGTGCGCTACATCCGCAGGGTCTTGGTCCTTGCCGAGCCCGGACCCCACGACGCCCTGGTCGTCGATACGGCTGACCGCCTCGCCGGGCAGCATGGGGCCGAGCTGACCTTCGCCCGCTACGTGCCCGACGACACGTCGCCGGCGCTGCTCAAATCGCAGATCGACTACCTAGAGGAGCTGCGCTCCTTGTGCCGCGCCCCCACCGGCAGCTCGATCTTGAGGGGCAAGAAAAAGGTGGACGCGCTGGTGGAGGCGTCTGCTTCGTACGATCTGCTCGTGATGGGCGCCCCCCCCGAGGGGACCCTTCGATCCATGTTTCTCACATCGGACGCGGACAGGATCATTCAAACCGCGGCGTGCTCGGTGCTGCGACTCAAGACTCCCCGGGTGCGGACCCACGAGCGGTTCGATGCCGCTCGGTCCAAAAGTGAGAGACCTTCGCCAACGCTAGAGGATTTTTTGGAGCCGTCCTGTGTCGAGGCGCGCATCGCGCCCGCCAAGAAGGAGCCGCTGTTCGGGGTGTTTGCCGAGTCCTTCTCCAAGGTGGTGCAGGCGGTCTCGGCCGAGCAGATCGAGAAGGCTCTGTGGGAGAGGGAGCGCACGCAAAATACATCCGTCGGCCAAGGGTTGGCCCTGCCCCACGCGACCATACCAGAGGCCCCCCGTTCCTTGCTCGCGGTGTTCACCACCCGCTCGCCGGTTCCCTATCAGGCCATCGATGGGCAGCCGGTCGATGTCTTCTTCGTGACTCTGGGCCCTCCGGCGGAGAGGCAGCAGCACTTGATCTTGTTGTCGACGGTCGCGAACCTGGTCAGCAAAACGTTGATTCTCGAAAGACTGCGCACCGCGGCTTCGAACGAGCAGATGCTCGAGGCCATCCGAGACTGCTCCGCGCAGCTAGGCGGCGGCCACCGGACCGATGGGGAAAAGCGCAAAGAGCACCGAAACTAGGGGGCCGCACGAGGGCTTGAGAAAACCCTCCAGAAATGTATAGATCACAAAAACTCGCGACACGAACCGCGATGGGACCCAGGCGTGCGGTGATGAACGAAACGACGGTCATATACGAAGAAGACGGCTCAGCCCTCATCGAAATCACTCAAGTTGAGCTGCTCGTGTCCTCGGGGCCGGACGCCGAAAAGAGCGCGGCGCTGCCGCGGGAGGGCCTCATCGTCGGGACCCACACAGACGCGGGGTTCCGTCTGAGCGATCCGGCGGTCTCGAGGCGTCACCTTCAGCTGACTCCCGAAGGGGAGGGGGTCGCGGTGCGGGACCTGGGCAGCACCAACGGCAGCTTCGTGGCGGGTAGCCGCATCACCGAGGCGGTGGTGGGGCTCGCTTCGACGATCCGGCTCGGAGAGACGACTCTCGAGCTGCGCAAGATGGTAGACAGGCACCCTCTGCCGCTGTCACGCAGGAGGCGCTTCGGGGGGCTCGTGGGCTCTTCGGGCGCCATGCGTCAGGTCTACTCGTTGCTCGAGGCCGCAGCCGAATCGGATGTGACGGTGCTCATCGGAGGAGAGACCGGCACCGGTAAAGAGCTGGCGGCCAGGGCCCTGCACGACCAGTCTCACCGGGCGTCCGGCGCGTTTGTCGTGGTGGACTGCGGCGCCATATCGCCCACGCTCATCGAGTCCGAGCTGTTCGGCCACCAAAAGGGCGCCTTCACGAGCGCCGATCGGGATCGGGCGGGGGCTTTCGAGTTGGCCGGCGGCGGGACCTTGTTTTTCGATGAGATAGGCGAGCTGCCCCTCAACCTTCAGCCAAAGCTCCTGCGGGCTATCGAGAACCGGCAGGTTCAGCGGGTGGGTGGACAGCAGCGCATCCCGGTGGACGTGCGATTCGTGGCGGCCACCAACAGGGATCTGGCCGAAGAGGTGAGCCGGGGCCGGTTTCGGGAGGACCTGTACTACAGGCTCAACGTGTTCAAGGTGACCCTGCCGCCTCTGCGGGAGCACAGAGAAGATATCCCGAGCCTGGTCAAGCATTTTCTCGGGGCCCACAGCGGCGTGAGCTTGTCCGACGATATCATCAACCGGATGACCCAGCTCGATTGGCCGGGCAACGTGCGCGAGCTGCGCAACGCCGTGGAGCGGGCCGTGCTTTTATCCCGGGGCACAGCAGCAGAGTCTCGTTCGGGCGCTGGAGGGCTCTTGGAGTCCGAGCCTCCCGCTCCCG
>JAABTR010000809.1 GCA_011389755.1 Deltaproteobacteria bacterium
CCGGTAAACAGGATCGGTGCGTCGGCTGTGCCCTCGGCCGAGAGGTCGCCGGCGTTCGATGAAGACCCGCCTCCCCAGCCTGAGCCGAATTCGATGGCGGCCCCGTCTCCCATCTGGACCACCGCGCATGGCTCGATGGTGAGCTTCCGACCGTCTTCCACAAAGTCATTCTAGGAAAAACCGGAATTGATCTAGATAAAGCCACCCTGTTAAGTAGCACATAAAAAAGAAGCGTCTCTGCGCGCCTTTTTCAACCCTGTGATTGTCATACCAGTTACACTCGGACCGCCGCCGGGGGCTTTAGAGAAAAAGCCAAACTTGACAAGGAATTCGATTCGGGTGACAGATTATCTTCATCCTGAAAAGAAGATTTTGACATTGGGGAAAGAACCAAGGGAGGGAAGAAAATGTGCATGAGTAGACTTTTGCTAACATTGGCTTGGATGACGTGTTTTGCGATGTGCGCTGCGCCGATTGGCTGCAGTGACAGCGATTCGGATGACGCTGACGGCACTGACACACAGGCCGATACTAATATGGGTGAAGGTGAAGGCGAAGGTGAAGGCGAAGGCGAAGGCGAAGGGGAAGGCGAGGGGACCGAAACAGCTGAGAGCACTGATACGGATGAAGGCACCGAAACGGTAGAGAGCACTGATACAGATGACGGCACTGGCAGTGTCGGGACCGATACCGGTGAGGGGACTGGAACCGTTGAAGGTACAGACACGGGAGAGGGCACTGAAACGGTGGAGAGCACTGAAACGGTGGAGAGCACTGAGACAGGTGACGGCACCGGCACTGTCGAGAGCACTGATACCGGCGAGGGGACTGATACTCAGCCGGACACGGGTGAGGCTGAAAAAACCATGCTCGGAGTCGTCATGAGCGATGTCGTAACGGAAGTGCCGGGAGTGGGCTTGACACATAACGCATCTGTGTCTGCGACCTTCACCACTGTTTCCGATGATGAGGCCTGTTTTGAACCTGCTTGGAGCTTCGATGTATACGGCGACTGCTTCATCGAAGTGCCGGCATGCGACCCCGCATGCGATCCTGCGGGCGAGTTTTGCGCCTGGGACGACAAGGACGCTGGAACGACTCAATGTGTCGCCTTGGCGCCCACCTGCGAGCCCGCGTGTGATGAGAGCACTGAAGTTTGCGACTGGAATGCCACCTGTGACGGTGGCGAATGCGTCGCGAAGCCTGAGACACCGGTAACGCCGAGTGCGGGTACCATCACTATCGCTGGAGCGACGCACCAAGATCCCGTTACGGGGACACTGGGTGACGAAGGCTATGCGTTCGATATTACGGCAAATGCCGATTGGTGGGATGATGGAGACAGCATGACGGTTTCCGCTCCAGGTGACACGTTCCGGGATTTTTCGATAAGCTTTACAGCCCCGGCAGACGTCGAGATGACGACAGATTTGGCCGCACTTACCATGGAGGATCTCGATGGCGAGGAAGACCTGCTGCTGGAATGGGCTGCAGGCGATGCGGAAATGACGATAGCGGTACTCGCGAGCAGTGCTGCTGGCTCATTGAGTTTGTTCTGCCAGGCAGACGACAACACAGGGAGTTTCGCGGTACCGAAGGACGGCCTAACTGCTATTTCGGAAATCGATCCACTCATCGTTCAGGTATTGCTCCTGCGAAGTAACACCGTGGTCGATATGGAGGACGAGGATGGACAGGTGACTGTTTTCGGATCAGTCACCCCCGCTTCTCAGACAGTGATGAATTTCTAGTCCAATTACCGAAACACCTTGTTTGAGTCTCGCCGCAAAAGTAACAATTCAGATCCACCGAAGTCCAGCGACTGTATGGCGTCTCCATCAGCAATCCGGGCCGCCAAACTGCGCTTATGGGGATGAGCGCCCAGTGGAAAGGATTATGTTGGGAGGCAGGAGGCTTCTATGACCACTGGCCCAGTTTCGAAGCGCAGCTCGATCGAAGAAAAGCGCGTGGCGGTTCCCGTGGAAGGGATGTCGTGCGCGAGCTGCTCGGCGCGGGTCGAGAAGGTGCTCGGCAAGGTGGAGGGGGTCACCGGCGCCAGCGTCAACTTGGCCGGTAAGAGCGCGGCGGTCTCTTTCGACCCGTCGCGCGCCACGATCGAAGATATCGTCCACACCATCGAGCGGGCCGGCTACCAGGTCCCGCCCGAGATCATCCGGCTGCACCTCTTTGGCATGTCCTGCGCTACGTGCGCCGGGCGGATCGAAAAGGCGCTGCGCAAGCTGCCGGGGGTGGCCTCGGCCCAGGTCAACCTCGCGAGCGAGCTCGGCACGGTCGCGGTCACGCCGGGGGCGGTGCCTGTGCGGGAGCTGGTGCGCGCGGTGGAAAAGGCCGGGTATCGCGCCGAGCCCGCGGCCTCGGCGGCCGAGCAGCAGGCCGAGCTCGAGCGGGCGGAGCGCCTGCGCTCTCTGCGGGAGCTGTGGGTCCTTTTGGGCGCGGCGGCACTGACGGCGCCTCTCATCGCGCCGATGGTTTTACATCCTTTCGGAATCATGTGGATGCCGCCGGGCTGGATTCAGCTCGCCCTGGCGGCGCCGGTGCAGTTTGTCGCAGGGGCGCGCTTTTACCGGGGCGCCGCGGCCGCTTTGCGCGCGGGCGCCGCCAACATGGACGTCCTCGTCGCGCTGGGGACCACCGCCGCGTTCGGGCTGTCGTTGGCCATGCTGTTTACGGGCGGACACCTCTACTTCGAGGGGGCGGCGGCGATCATCACCTTCGTGCTCTTTGGCAAATGGCTCGAAGGGCGGGCCAAGCACAGCACCACCCAGGCCATCCGGGCGCTCATGTCGCTGCGTCCCGACAAGGCCCG
>JAABTR010000810.1 GCA_011389755.1 Deltaproteobacteria bacterium
TTCCACACGAAAGCGTGTCGCTCGAGCTCCAGCACCGAGGTCTCAGCGGCCATCTGAGCGAGCCGCTGCTCATCCACCTCTGAAAACACGGTAAAAACTCGAAGCCTCTCGAGAATATCGGATCCCATGAGCTACGACCTCCTTGGCGATCGTTCCTCTTGCAGTAGCGGGGACGGTGGGTAATGTCAAACGTCACGATGCTTCCGAATCGCCGCGCGTCTGCCGGAACGTTGCGACCCGATGGGTGAAATGCTAAGTTCACCCCACGATTGCCTCAGTTCTCCTGACGCGGGCTGCACCGTTTTTTTCCCGCGACAGGGGTTCGAGCATTTTGTCGTTTTTCATCGAGGTTCGTGGTGAATAATCCAGCTCCCAGACTGTCCATTAATGAGAAAAAGGAAGCGCGAGAGCCGACAAGGGATCGCGCGGTCGATCTGGAGCTCGTTAAGCGCACTCGGGCCGGAGACGAAAGGGCTTTTGGAGAGCTGGTGGGAAGGTACCAGCGCAAAGTCTACACCGTAGCGCTCGGCATGGTGAAGAACCCACAGGACGCCATGGATGTCTCGCAAGACGCGTTCATCAAAGTCCATCGGTATCTGGGGAACTTCCAGGGCACATCGAGCTTCTACACGTGGCTCTACCGGATCGTGGTCAATCTTTGCATCGACCACCTGCGAAAGTCCGGCAAACACGCGAGCGCTGACTTTGACGAGCGGATCGCCCCGAATCTCGGCGTCACCGATGGTGACGAGCTCCTCCCGTCCCGGACGGACGGCAACCCATCGCGGTGCCTGGGACGCAAGGAGCTGGCAGAGAAAATTTTCGCCGCCGTCGAGGCGCTCCCTCCGTATCACCGAGCGGTGATTATGATGCGGGAGATCGAGGGAATGTCCTACACCGAGATGGCCAAGGCGATGAAAGTTTCGAAGGGCACCATCATGTCGCGGCTGCACCACGCGAGACAGAAGCTCCAAAAAGCACTCGGGGAGTACCTCGATGGCGAGATGCTGGTGAAATAGGAGGAGAAGATGAAACGGCCATCGCAGCAAAGACTTGCAATGCTTCACGACCACGAGCTCAGCCCCTGGCAGGCCAAGAGGGTCGAAGAGGCGCTCGCGAGTTACCCCGAAGAGCAAAAACAGCTCGGGCGCTTCGAAAAGATGGGCGATCTGATCCGGCTGATGAGCGAGGAGAAATGCTCCGAGGTCGCCTTTGACGAGCTGGCCAAAAATGTGAGCGCCGCGGTCCGTACCCAGAGCCGCCCGAGCCTCTCGGAGCGCCTCCGCGTCTGGATCCAAGAGTTCTTCGAGCACCGCAAGTCCATCTGGGTTCCCACGGCGGCGCTGGCCACGGCCTGCCTCGCGGTGGTGGTGGCGCTGCCGCTGATCATCGGCGCGCCTTCGAATGAAAATGTAAAAAGCCCAAAACAAACCCCCGAGATTTGGGCGGCGTCGGCCCAGACTCAGGGCTACTCCAAGGTCGACTCTGTGAGTTTTGGAGACCACACCGGCAGGGTCTACCAGCTCAGCGACGGCCGAGGGGGCACCGCCGCCGTGGTCTGGATCGTCGATGAAGCGGACTGAAAAAAGCAACTCTCGATCGGGAAGCGAAGCCGTTCGCAGAGGTGGACGCGGTTTTTTTTAAGGAAAGGTTGAACAGACAATGAAGCGCTCGATTCTCGCCGCGATGATTGGCTTTTGCACCCTGTTAGGGGCCGCGCCGGCCCCGGCGGCGAGTGCGATCCGCTGTGACGTTTTGACAATCGAAGCTTCTCGCCTCGGGGGCGGAATCGAAACGCCTCTTTTGCCCTATGCGCCCATATTCAAACAAAAACCCTTCGACGGTTTCGACACCTTCAAGCTCGTCGGCAAAAAGACCTACGAGCTCTCCCTCGGCAAGTCGCACACGCTCGAAGTGCCCGCGGGTATGTCCGGGAAGCTCCTTTTCAAGGGGCTTATGGGCAAGCGCCTGGAGCTGAGGCTCACCTTGAGCAAGCCCGGCATCAAGCCCGTCAAAATCGACGGCCTCGCCAGCCCCGGAGCTCCCCTGTTCGCAGCGGGCTTCAAAGTCCCCGGCGGGATCTTGGTCTTCGGTGTGGTCTGCACCGACAAAAGCGGCGAGATCATTCTCAACTAAGATGCCCCCAAGACCCCTTTCTAAGCTCTTTTTTTTGGCCGTCTTCGGGGTTTTCATCCTGGCGCGCCCCTGCATCTCCGACGAGCCTGCTGCCGACGATCCCATCGTCTGGCACTCAGTCGCCGACCTCGGTTTCGGCATGGTCGACGAAGACCTCTTCGTCTCGGTCCTGCTCGAGCAGGGGCTGCGCTGGAACGACCTCGAAGTGACCTTGTCCGCCCCTTTGCGTTTTCGCGTCCTCGACCGGGGGCGCACCGATTCGGGTGCGCTGCGCAGCTACGATTGGGATGAGGCCAGCGACTTCATGCGCATCCCGAGGCGCGTCCTCTTCGGCCATCAGTGGGAGAACAGCGCCTTGGACTTCGCCTTCGGGGAGCTGTCCGGGGTCGGCATCGGGCACGGCGCTTTGGCAGACATGTACTTCAACTCCACCGACATGGACCACTATCAGGCGGGCATTCTCTTCAAGGGCGAGCACCGGGGGTCCGGCACCGAGATCCTCGTCGACAATATCATAGAGCCCGAGATCCTCGTGGTTCGCGCCTTCACCGCCCCTTTGAGCTTCTTCATAGACGCCGCTTGGGCGAGCCGTTTCGAGATCGGTGCCACCGTGGGGGCGGATCTCGCCGCCCCCGTCACCCCACCCGCTCCGGGCAGCGTCGTCATTCCCGCCGGAGGAGGCGACCTG
>JAABTR010000811.1 GCA_011389755.1 Deltaproteobacteria bacterium
AAAGGTCGAGGCGACGGAGGGTGACACTCTCTTGACCGCGCTCGCGCGGGCCGGGGTCTCGGTGCCTACCCTTTGCCATATGAAGGATCTGTCTCCCACCGGGGCGTGCCGGCTGTGCGTGGTCGAGGACCTCCTCAGCGGACGACTCGTGCCGGCGTGTTCCTATCCGGCGGCGGGCGAGATGCGGATCGCCTCCCGATCGCCCCGGGTGCTCGAGGCGCGCAAGACCATCGTCCAGCTTTTACTTTCAAACCACCCGGACGACTGTCTCTACTGCGGGCGCTCGGGGCGGTGCGAGCTGCAGGCGCTGGCCGGTGAGCTGGGGGTGAGCCGGCGGCTCTACCGGGGAACACGGGCTCGACGAGAGCTCGACGTGTCCAGCCCCTCTTTGACGCGGGATCCCGAAAAATGCATCCTGTGCGGCCGCTGCGTGCGCGTGTGCGAGGAGGTCCAGGGAGTCAGCGCCATCGACTTCATCGGGCGCGGCTCCCAGACCGTCATCGGCACCGCCTTCGACACCGGCCTCAACGTCTCTTCGTGTGTCAGCTGTGGGCAGTGCGCGATGGTGTGCCCCACCGGGGCCATCATGGAGCGGTCCAACGTCGACGACGTGCTCGCGGCGCTGGCCGATCCGAAAAAGACGGTGGTGGTCCAGAGCGCGCCGGCGGTCTCGGTGAGTCTGGCCGAAGAGCTGGGGCACGAGCCCGGCATGGACGTGAACGGACAAATGGTGGCGGCCCTGCGGCACACGGGCTTCGACTACGTTTTCGACACGGCGTTCAGCGCGGATCTGACCATCATGGAAGAGGCATCCGAGCTTCTGCACCGCATCAAAAACGGCGGGACGCTGCCGATGATGACCTCGTGCTCGCCGGGGTGGGTCAAGTTCGTCGAGACATTCTACCCAGAGCGCATCTCGAACCTCTCGACCTGCAAGAGCCCCCAGCAGATGCTCGGGGCGCTCATCAAGACGCACTTTGCCCAAGAGCGGGGCGTCGCCCCGGCAGACATCGTGAGCGTGGCCATCATGCCGTGCACGGCCAAGAAGTTCGAGGCCGGGCGGGAGGAGATGGGGCGCGGCGGGCTTCAAGACGTGGACTTTGCGCTGACCACCCGGGAGCTCGGGCGGCTTTTGAAGATGACCGGCGTCATGATGGACAAGCTCGAGCCCGAGGTGGCGGATACCCCTTTTGGCGAGCGCTCGAGCGCCGGCAAGATATTCGGCGCCACCGGCGGCGTGATGGAGGCGGCGCTGCGCACCGCGTATCACCTGATGACCGGCGAGGAGCTGGGCGATCCGCAGATCAAGGAGCTGCGCGGTTTCGATAGCCGCAAAGAGGCCCACATCCAATTCGGCGACGTCACCCTGGGCGTTGGGGTGGTCTCGGGGTTGGGCGCGGCGCGGACGCTGCTCGAGGAGCTGCGGGCCGGGCGGGACGACCTCCAGTTCATCGAGGTGATGACCTGCCCGGGCGGGTGCGTGGGCGGCGGCGGTCAACCCTATGGGTTGGCCGAACAGGCCGAGAAAAGAGCCCGGGCGCTGTATGCCATCGACGAGGAGGCGGCGGTGCGGGTCAGCCACAAAAACGAATGTGTGAGGCAACTGTACGCACAGTTCCTCGGCAAACCCCTCAGTGAGCGGAGCCACGAGCTGTTGCACACGAAGTACGAAGCTCGGAACGTCTTGCGGTGACCTACCCCCTGACCCCCAGGGGAAACGAGGTGGAGGCTTGATATGACGACGACAAATAAAACCGACAAAAAGATAAAGGTGCTGGTGGCCGACGACGACATCGACTGCATCGAGCAGGTCGAGCTCATGCTCGCAGGCGACGAGTACGATGTGACCGCGGTACAAAGCAGGGCTCAGGCCGAGGATATCTTGCGCACTCTCGAGCCTGACGTCGCGGTCTTCGACCTCATGATGGAGGAGCAGGACTCGGGATTCATCTTGAGCCACAAGCTCAAGCGGCTCCACCCAGGCACCAAGGTGATCCTGCTGACCTCGGTGACCGCGGCCACGGGCGTCTCCTTCAGGTCAGAAGGAACGCTGGGCAGCCAATGGATCAAGGCCGACATCATGCTCGACAAACCGGTGCGCGCCGAGCAGCTGCGAGGTGCGATCCACAGACTGCTGAGGGCATAGCGCAGATGGAGATCTCGAGTTACGTCCAGACGGTCCCCGCGCGCTGCCGCGTCTGCTTCACCTGCGTGCGCGAATGTCCGGCCAAGGCCATCCGCATGGAGGGGGGCCAGGCCCAGGTGGTGTCCGAGCGCTGCATCGGCTGTGGCAACTGCGTGCGGGTGTGCTCCCAGGGGGCCAAGCAGGTCGTGAGCACGGTGGGGAAGGTGGAGGCGATCCTCGCCTCAGACCGCAAGGTGGCCGCCTGCCTCGCGCCCTCCTTTCCCGCGGAGTTTCTCCACGAGACCGACTTTCGGGTTCTGGTGGGCAACATCCGCTCCTTGGGCTTCGACCTGGTCACCGAGGTCGCGTTCGGCGCCGACCTGGTGGCCGAGCGGTACCAGCGGCTGTACTGCCAGGCCAAGGGGCGACAGCTCATCGCGACGTCCTGCCCGGCGGCGGTAGGGTTCGTGGAACGCTACTACCCAGATCTCGTCCCCAAGCTCGCCCCCATCGTCTCGCCCATGGTGGCCATGGCGCGGGTGCTGCGGCGGATCCACGGACAGGAGCTGGCGGTGGTGTTCATCGGGCCGTGCGTGGGCAAGAAGCACGAGGCCGACGACCGGAACGTGCGCGGGGAGATCGACGCGGTGCTCACCTTCGCCGAGCTGCGCG
>JAABTR010000812.1 GCA_011389755.1 Deltaproteobacteria bacterium
CGCTACCGTCTCACCGCTTGGATCCGCGGGCTGGAGCTCGCCGAAGGTTCCCGCAAGGCGGCGATCGATTTCGGCTTGGGCACAAAAACCTTCCCTCTGGATACGGGCGAAACCTTTGGGTGGCGGTGGGTCGAATACATCTTTGAAAACAGGCAGCGAGGACGCCGCGTCCGGGTCGGTTTCGGTTTGACAGGGGCGGGTCTGGCCTGGGTGGATGACGTGCGCTTGTCGCCGGCTCCCGAGCAGGAGCTTATCCCGGCCGAACCGAGACTGGGGCCGATCGTCGAGCCGTTCCCCGACGAAGAAGAGACGACCTCGGCGTTCGTCGAATGCCCCACGTGCGGATTCCGCAACGGGATCGGCGAAAAGACATGCTTCGCCTGCGGTGCTCCTTTAAAGAATGTCGTCCCCGCCCCGGCCGAGCGCACGCGCCGGCTCGTCACCTTCGAAAAAGACAACCCCTTTGTCGGAGGAGGTCGCGTCGTCGAAACCGACCTTCTCGGCGGGAGACGCGCCTTTGCGCTGGAAAACCGTTTGGTTCACTGGCCGTGCTCTTCTAACTGGACTGACTTCGATTGGTTCGAATTCGACGTCTTCGTGCCCGGCGCGAGACCGGTCCTCCTGAAAATCTCTATCGAGGACGCCCGGAGCGCGGGCCTCGGAACCCGCTTCAACCAGAGCCTCTACTTCCCGCCCGGCCACTCCAGCCACGCGGTCGCCATCGAGCAGATGCGGACAAAAGACGGGTTTGAAGGAGGCGAAGCTCTCGACCTCGCGACCATCCGAGGCATCGCTTTTGAGACCGAGAGCCTCGGGCGCGACGCCGTCCTCATCGATGATCTCAGGCTCACTCGGGTCGGCGTGAGTAAGCGCTACCGGCCCAAAGAGATGCGCGCGTTCGATTTCGGCCCCAAAGACGCCGCCATCATGTCGGGATTCGACGGGGTAACCGCCGATGATCTGCTGCCAATGGAGCGAGACGGACAGCTCGAGGACCTTCCACGTGTCTACGGATCGTTCCGCGATGAGACGTTCGACCCGCTGGGGCGCGATTACGTGTGCATCGAAGCCGGGAGGCTCGGGGTGAACCTCCCGGACGGGGTGTACGTCATCGAGGTCACCGAGGCGGTCTCGCCTGGCGCCGATCGCGGCTTTGGACTCGGCGGCGCGAGACGGCTGACCGCGGAAAATATAATAATCTTGGAGGAGGATGATGTCACGACCGTCGAGCGCGATCCCAAGGGCAAGGCGGGGCCTGCCGACGACAGCTTCGCCGAAGATCTGTGGGACACATACCAAAGACTCTACCTGCGCCGGCACGTCTTCGAGGTCGCGGTATCGGACGGACGTCTCGAGCTGGATTTCGAGGGTCGTGGCTGCTCTTGGGCCGTTGCCGGTGTCCTTACGTACCCCAAAAGGCTGCACAGGCAGACCTCTTTGTACCGCGCCCGGTTGTCGGCGTGGCGCAAGAAGTTCCTCGAAAATCACTATAGATTTTTGAATGACAGCCAGACCGAGGAGACATCTGTTCTCGAGCGCCGGGACAGGTTGCTCAGCCATCGCAGCATCGTCGTGTTCGTCCGACCGGACGCCCAGGATGTACCCTTGGGATATCTGCCCGAGGCGGGGGAGATCACGGACGAGATCCGCATGGAGGCCTTGGCCGGCGCGTACCAGTCGGTGACGTTCTCTGTGCTCACCGGCCTCTCGCTCGGGTCTCTGCAGATATCCACCGGCGCCTTGTCGGGCCCCCGAAAGCTCCCGCTGGGGCTTTTGGAGGTCGGCTACGTCACGAGCCGCTTTCGCGCCGCGGTTCCCGGTGGCTCTGTGTACCGCATCGGCCACGGCGACGTGATCCCCGGGGCCCAGGTGCCCATAATCCCAGGCCGCGCTCGGCGCATCGTGCTCTCGGTGCGCATTCCAGACAATACGCGGCCCGGGCTCTACGAGACAGATATTCTCCTTCGCGGTGAGCTCTTTCGCGTGGAGAAGCGAATCGTCCTTCGCCTCGATGTTCGCCACGGTCGACCAGGAGACCTGGAGATCGGGGTCGGCCCTCAGCTGGATCCCGTCACGTTTTCGCGAGGCGATCCCCGGAGCCCGACCGCGTCTGAGCGCAGGTTCGCCGCTCAAACGATGGAAACCCTCTCCTCGCGGGGATTCAGCGGAGTGGCCGGCGTCCCAGGCCCCCATATCGAGACCACCAACGCAGCGCTCCTCAATGTCGAAACCGGCGCGGCCGACGTCTGGCTCTCAGCCCGAGAAAATCGGGGCCGTCTCTTCTTTTTCATCAGTGAGCCCGTCTCGGTGCCCAGGGGACCCGCGCTCCTGCGACCGGGATCGTTTCTCGGTCAGTTTTTGGACATCATGATGGACGAGGCGGAGCGGAAACGCTGGCCCAAGCTGCTCATACGGCTCGAGCCCCGCCGTTTCCAGTTGCGCCGGCTCGAAAATCTCTTGGACGCGTTCGATGAAGCCGGCTCCTCCGAAAACATAGGCTGGAGCTTGATGTTGCCCGACGAGAAACACTCGCGGGGGCGACGCGTGCTGGCCACCGACAACGGGGTGGAGCTGGTGCTTCTTCGGGACGCGCTGGATTATCTCATTCTGCCCACAGAGGATCGGCCGAAACGCTGGGGGATCGTCG
>JAABTR010000158.1 GCA_011389755.1 Deltaproteobacteria bacterium
GGCCGTGGTCAAAGACAGCGGCAGCCCGAGGGCCTCTCCCACGGCCACGGCGATGGGCATGGCGATGCCGAAGGTCCCCCACGAGGTCCCAGTGAAGAACGCCACCACCGCCGACGAGACGAACAGCGCGCAGGGGACCAAGAAGGTGGGGAGGTTCTCGGAGACGATGGCAGCCGCGGTGAGCCCGGTCCCCAAGGCCCGGCACGTCGCCGACAGGGCGAACGCGAGGGTCATGATGGCCGCCATCTCGAGCAGGGCGCGGGCCCCTTCGAAGGAAGTTGCGACGAACCGCGATAGGTTCATGATGCCCTGGACCCTGTAGAGCAGGCCGCCGGCGACGATTCCGGCTATCACCGCCCACAAGACCGCCGTCGAGCCCGAGCCGGCCGCCATCACGTCCCAAAATTCCGCTTCAAAGCCCCCGGCGATGCCCCGAAGCCCTGTGGCGTACAGACCCGCGGGCATGGACAAGACGGTGACGCCGAGGGGGACGAGCATATTGATGCTGCGACGCTTGGTCTCGGTCAAAGGACTGAGCTCGACTCCGTGGGCGAACGGCGCATCCAGATGCTGTGATGCGTCCGAGCTCTCCTCCGCCGATCTCATCTGGCCGATGTCCAGCCGCCAGATGGCGACGATCAGCGCGAGCCCGGCGGCGGCGATCGCGTAGAAGTTCATCGGGATAGATGCCACCAACGTGGCGACGGGGGCCTCGACCCCGTTCTTGGCGAGCAGGCCGATGATGTAGGCGCCCCAGGCGTTGAGCGGTATCAAGATGCAGATGGGCGCGGAGGTGGAGTCGGTGAGGTAGGCCAGCTTCTCGCGAGACATCCCCACCTTGTCCGCCAGGGGGCGACAGATCGTGCCCACGGTCAAAGACGTGATGCTCGACTCGATGAAGACGGCCAGACCGATGAACCACGCCAAGACGCCCACCACCCGGTGAGAGGACCCGAGCCTGCGCTTCTCCGCCCAGCTCACGAAGCCGGCAACGCCTCCCGAACGCTGAATGAGCGCGATGAGGGAGCCGACCAAGAGGCTGAATAAGATAACCTCGGTGCTCGAGGAATCCGCAAAGACCTCGACGATGCAGCCGACGGTCCGGGCGAGCCCGACGAGGGGGTTGCCGCCGCTCATGGCGATCCAGCCCGCGGCGACGCCGGCCAGCAGGCTCGGTATCACCTGCCTCGTGGCGATCGCGAGGATAACCGCGAGCGCGGGTGGGAATATCGACACCAACTCAGTCATGATTTGTATTTAGTACGAAGTGCTCTTTTGTGCACGCAACCGGCAGCGGTCTGCCCGTTTAGAGCCGCCGTCCCCTGTGGGTGGCGAAGAGCCGGCCGATGCTCAGCCCCATGTGGTAATCGTGCTCGAGGGACGAGAGGTCCTGGCTGGTGCGATTGGTCTTTTGGTGCGGTGTGGGCGCGATCTCCATGATGGCGGCATCCTCGGGCGGGCGTCTTATAAAAGCCACCGATTCCATGTAGGCGCGCTCGCGCCGCTCGAGCGCGTTCAAGACGGGAGGGTTTTTGCGAAAGAGCCACCGCAGGAGGCGCGATTCATTCGAAATATTTTTGACGTAGGAGGTCGGCCTGGACCGAACGACCACGATGGACCTGGCGCCGCGCGCATAGGCCTCGCGCACCGGGATCGCGTCGGTGACGCCGCCGTCCACGTAGCCTTCGCCGTCGATCATCACCGGGGTGCGGTACATGAGCGGCAGTGCGCTCGACGCCTTTTGGATCTGGTACCAGTCGTGTCCCTTGGGAGGCAGGTAGGCCGCTCGGCCCGTGTCCCAGGAGGTGCACACGAAGAGCATGACCCGGTCATCGAGGTGTTTTTCGGCGGCGGGTATATCGAGGGGGTCTTCTTTGCGCCAGATCTCCCAGAGCCAGTCTAGGTCGATGTAGTGCTCGCCGGTCAAGAACTTCCGGACGCTCAGAAAATCCCGCCGGTGCATGGGGCCAGTGTAGTTGCGCAGGTTCCGGCGGTGCTGCCGCGAGGCGAACGAGGCCAGGTTGCAGGCGCCCGAGGAGACCCCCAGGTACAGATCAAACGGATCGAAGTCGAGCTCGTGGAAGGCGTCGAGAACGCCGGCGGAGAAGACGCCCCGCATGCCTCCACCTTCGACCACCAGAGCCTTTTTGTGCATCGATTCTCCTTGCGGCACGTTTTTTTTAAAGGTGCCATGGTTTCTTTTTTTAAAAAATGGCAGCTTCGCAAGGCGTTCACAAGGTGGTTCGGTAGCTCACGAGGGGGTTTCTTGTTCTTTTTGCTTCCACTGTTGGACGCGGATCTGGTCCTTGATGCGCTCGATGCTCTCGAGCAAGATCTCGTTTACGAGCTGCTGGAGCTGCGGCGAAACCTTGAAGCCTTTGAGGAGCGAAGCGTCGAGCTGCTCGAGCATTTGCCGCACATCGACCGCGTCGATATCCCGGCTTATCTGATCGACGATCTGTTCGGCGAGCCCCTGGACGATCCCTTGAGTTATCTGCACCACCTTGCCACCGAGCAGCGGCACCTTGGTGATGATCAAGTCGTTTGATTCCTCGGTGAAGGCGTTCGCGATCACCCGATCCGTGTAGCGCTGGATCGACGGGCCGTGTCGCTTCATCACCTCGTGCACTGCCCGCTCGATCTCGGGCGCGAGGACATCGAACAGCGGCTTCGTGCGGGGCAGGATCACCTCCGCGATGATCTGCTCGCTCATCCGGCTGCCTCGGCGGATCTCGTCCTGGGTGCTCTCCAGCGCTTTGAGGATGACCCGGTCCGAGAGCTCTTCGGCGATGATATCCTTGTACTTCGCCACGAAGCGGTAGGCGTAATAGTTGTGGATGTCTATGACGCCGAGCCGGTGCAGGCGAAACCCGATGGCGACGATTCGCAAGAGGCGCAAGATGCGCAACGAGCCTACGGGAATGGAGCCGAGCAGGTCGTACCAGTGGATGAAAGGGTAGAAGAACCAGCGGTGGTAGATGCCTTTTTTTACGGCGATTGCCCAGTGGACCACGAACTCGGTGAGGAAGATGGCGACGAAGTAGAGGTCGATGGTCAAAAAATGCGCGTGGATGTTCTCGTCGTAAAAGCGGTGGAAGGACGGCGTGTACCTCTCGATGAGCGATTGCACGGCGGTGATTTCAAAGAGCATCTCAAAGACGATGAGCGCGAGGTTCGCCACCAGGATCGCCATCATGACCAGGTCGAGGACGACCCAGCCTCCTCCCTCCTTTTTGAGAACTCCCTTGAACTTCATTGCTTTGTCTGCCTTCGATGGCTCACGTTTGCTGACGCGACTTCGGTCAAAGCTGAACACGACGCGGACGAGAGTCTACAGCCCAGCGCCCCTCAGATGTTATTTCGAAGTCCGTCTACAAAGAAATAATGCGGATAAAATCGAGCATCTGCGCAGAACCTAGGGTGCGCCTTTTCGCTGAGATGGAGCGGCACCCGCATCCTCTGTCGGAGCCGCCGGTGTCTTCGGGCTGCCCGCCCGTTTGGGTGTCGGTGTCGAGCGCCCAAGAATCGGTCCCCGCCGTGGACGCGTCTGTCTGCGCTTCCTCGCTGTCTTCTTCGCTCCCGGTGTCCAGGCTGTGGGAATCCGAGCCATCGGGCCCCGCGCTGTCGTGGGCCGTGTCACCGGTGTCTTGGGCCGCGGCTGAGAGGATGAGCTTGTCGACCCGCGCCAGCGCCTGCTCGTTACGCATCCCGTGCAGGCGAATCTCCTCGCCCTTCAAGACTTCGGCGTCACCGAGCTCCACAGTGTGGGGCACGAACTCGTGGGAGGTGTCGGTGGCCCGTTCGTAAACCGCCTCGCCGACCAGCGCGTCGCCCACCAAGAGGGCGAGCCTGGGGCGCCCGTCGGGCTCGAGCCCCACCACGGCGCTGAGGTGGTAGAAGCCGTCTTCCCCGCCGAAGACGGTCCAGGCCTCGCCTTCGTCCTGGGTCACGAAGATGAAGTCCGGATCGTCCGGATCGAGCGCGAACCCGTCGAGGGTCATGTGCTCGGCTTCGATGACGAAGCGGTCTGTGGGCGCTTCGGTGTCGCCTCCGGTGTCCGGGTCGGTGCCCTGTGTGCCTGTGTCTCGTGTACCGCCGCTGTCCCAAGGGCCTGTGTCCTCGACCAGCGGGGACTCGGCCAGCAAGAGATCCTCGGCCTGCTCCCTGGTGACCGGATCCGCAAACAGGACGAACCGGTCGATGTGGAAATCTTTGGAGCGACCCGATATCTGGAGCTCGTGGACGCCGGCTTCCAAGGTATACACCGGCTCCAGCTGCAGCTGGCCGGGCTCGTGCATGGTCTCCCAGCTCCACCTGCGCGATCGACCGGGGAGGTAGGTCTTCGTGTCGCTGCCCTGGTACCCGGGGTGGTCGACCATCCGGGTGAAACAATCGTTGGACAGAGATTCGTCGTCGTTATTTTTGTAAGAATGGATGATGAGCCGATAAGCGCCGGGCTCGTTGATGTTGATGAAGTAGCTCATGCGTCCGAGCGGAGTCCCGCCCCGAAAGGTGTTGCCGTCCATGCGGTAGTAACTCGCGCCCGTAAACCCTGTGACGAAAGTCTCTTCGACCCAGGGCGGCTCCGCCGGCTCCGACTCCACCTCCACCACCACGAGACCGCCGCGCTCGTCAAAGACCCCGGCCGGGGAGGCGGCGCTGGGGGCCAAAAGACACAGCGCAAAAAAGAAGGCGGAAAAGACCTCGGCCTTGTTGGAGCTTCGTGGGGCGTGCTTCATTTCTCCTCCCGACCCGAAATACTTGAGCGAGCCCTAAAGGGGTAGTCTAGCACCGATGAGCGAAGGGGGTATGTGGGCGTGGGCGTTCAAGAAGCGGAGCCCGGGACGTAATAGTAGGTCTCGCGCCCCAAGGTGCGCGACTCGATGATGGCGGCGGCCTTGAGGCTCTGCAGCACTTTGCTGACAGCGTGGGGGTGCAGGTTCAAGCTCGCGGCGATGTCGGCCGCGGTGCACGGGCGCCGCATGAGCATCTCCCGGACATCCTCGGCTCGGCCACCGGCGACCGATGGGGCAGCCGCGTCTTTGGGGACGAAGCGGGCTATGGGCTGGGCCTTGGGACCGAACAGGGCCATGGCTCTTCGCAAAACGGCTTCATCGCAGACGAGGTCGTCGCCCCAGGCCGAAGGCCGCACCGCAGTGTTGATGTCGATCCGGTCGAAGCGCAGGCGGGGCAGCACGGCGGCGATCGCCTCGAGGCTCGCGTCGCTGTCGTTGACACCGCGGACCAGCATGATCTCGAGGCGCACCTGCCCGGGGTGGGCCGCGGTGACCTTTTCGAGACCTTCGAGCACCCGCTCGAACGTCACGTCTGGGTGGGGACGGTTCACGCGGGCGAAGGTCTCGGGGTCGCCGGCGTCGAGGGACGGCGCGAGCACGTCGGCCTTCATTGCGCTTCTCGCCACGTCTTCCCGCCACAAAAGGGCGGCGTTCGTTATCAGCAGCACCGGGATGTCGAACCTGTCGTGAAGGGCGTCGATGAGCCGGCCCAGAGGAGCATAGAGGGTCGGCTCTCCGGCGCCGGCCATGGTGATCACGTCCGGGCGAGGGCCCTTTTCGATGGCGGCCTGCGCGTCGGC
>JAABTR010000159.1 GCA_011389755.1 Deltaproteobacteria bacterium
CAGGGTCGGCTCTCCGGCGCCGGCCATGGTGATCACGTCCGGGCGAGGGCCCTTTTCGATGGCGGCCTGCGCGTCGGCTAAAACCTCTTCGAGGTCAAAGAACTCCTCGGGCCGGGCGCTGAGCCGAGTCGTGGGGCCGAGCTGACAGTAGACGCAGTCGAGAGGGCAGGTTTTGTGGGGCACGAGGTCGATGCCAAGGGACAGACCGAAGCGGCGCGATGGTACGGGACCGTAGATTCTCATGGGGGTTGTTTTATACTATTGCGCCTGCCGGTTCCAGCCCGCAGGCTCCGGGGATGTGTCGCCAAGGGACCCGCCGTTTTGATGGGTCGCAAGCAGCGGCGGTGCTCGTCGGATGAAGACACAATTTGCCCAGGAGGCGTCCGCGCGTATTGCGCCCGGGTGCCTGTCTGTTACTATGCCTTTGATTCTCTGTACATAACGTCAATCCAGGCTCCAAAAAGCGAGGGATCGATGACTTTTTTCAACCCGTACCGACTGTTGGCCCTTTGGATCGGGCTCGCCGCGCTCGCGGGGCCGGGCACGTCCTTGGCTCAGCGCAGCGTCCACTGGCAGATCAATCCCAACGGATTCCCGGAGCAGACCTCGGTCTTCGTTGATGTCGAAGAGGGCGGCGCTTTTCGCCACGATCTGCGCGGCGACACCTTCTCGGTGAGCATGGATCAGTTCGCCGGAGACCAGGGGGGCTGGATCCTCAACAAAGATCAGGTGCGGGCCGGGGTCACAGGCGCCCAGGTGCTCGTGGTCATCGACAAGAGCCGTTCGTGGACGGGTGAGTTCGGCAAAGCCAAGCGCATCATCCGCGCGGTCATAAACGGCATGGACCCAACTCGGGACGAGATAGCTATCGCGTCGGCGCCGGCCTCGGGGCAGTTCAAACAGGCCAACCTGGAGATGACGTTCACCGCCGACAAGACCGCCTTGACCCAGGCGGTGGATCGTCTCTCGACCCTCTCGAGCGATGAAGGCGCGCGTTTTTGCGAGGCGCTCACCGAGGCGCTGTCCTGGTTTCCCGAGACCACCACCAACAAGTACCGGGCGGTGATCTTTTTGTCCGCCGGCGCTGACAAGGGCGAAGGCCAAGGCGACTGCGTCAAGGAGAGCTACGAAAAAGGGCTGATCCCCTTCTTTCCCATCACCTTGAAGCTCGACCGCAGGTACGACGACCCGCGTCGATCTCACAAGATCGAGAACGCCGCATACGATCTGGCCAAAAACACCGGCGGCCGCTCGATATTTCGAGAGACCGAGAACGACTACATGCAGTTCGTCAAGCTGTTTTGGAATCGGGTGCGCAGCCAGTTCAACCTCCTGGTGACGTTCCCGTGCTACCAGCCCCAGCCGGAGACCTTCCACGGGTCGGTGCTCAAGGTGCAGGGCAAGGACGCGGACGCGATCAGGTTCAGGGCGGTCTCGCAGCCGGCGCCGACGCCGCAGATCACCGCTTTGTATCCGCCTTCGGCGACGCGGCAGCAGGTGGAGGACGGCGCCGAGCTCACCATCGACGGCCAGGGCTTCTGCCACCCCAAGGCGGTCTCTATCGGGGGCATGCCGGTCTCGGGCATAGAGTCCGACAACCCGTACCGGGTGGTCGCGGAGCTGGGCTCCAATATCGAGACCGGCACAGTGAAGCTCTGCAACGTCTTCGGCAAGTGCGGCGAGAGCCCCATGAACTTCGTGCTCGCCAAGCCGCCCAAGGGATCCGAGGCCTTCAACACCTTGGTCGTCTTGGTGATGCTCCTCGTCTTGTTCGGCGTGCTCTCGGTGGTCCTCGTGGCCATGCGCTCGCGCAAGGCCCGGATCCCCGCCAAGCCTCCCGCGGCTCTGGACGCGCCCGAGACAAAGCCGGGCGCACAAGCCCCGGCGGCCGCAGCACTTGTGCAAAAGCCCTCCGCGCCGGTGGCCAAGACCATGGCCTTGTCCACCATCGAAAAGGCTCGGGTGGAGATGCCCGGTGGCGAGGTGGTCGCCCTCAGATCTGGCCCCAACACCATCGGCCGAGAAGCCCCCGCTCAGATCGTGCTCGCGGTCAACGGCGTGTCCCGCGAGCACGCCCGGTTCACCCTCGAGTCCGAAAAAGGGCTCTTGTGGCTCGAAGATCTGGGGTCGACCAACGGGACCTTCTACGGCCCGCCAGGGGCCGACGAGCAGCAACTCAAGAAGCTCGAGCGCAAGCGGCTCGTTGGGTCGGGCGACACGGTCTGGATCGGCGGGAAGAAGATGACCGTGAAGTTCGAGGGAGGAACCTCCGGCGGGAAGGAGGGCTGATCTCATGGCCACTGAGCTCGTTCAGGCGACAAAGGGCACGCTGGCCATCGGGCGGGCCCCTGACAACGACCACGTGATCGATCACCCGATGGTCTCGGCGCATCACGCGCGCCTTGTGCTCCTGCCGGACGGGAGCTACGAGCTCGAGGACCTGCACTCGGCCAACGGGACCTATGTCGATGGGGAAAAGATCATCGGCAAGGTTCATTTGCGGCTCGGGGAGAGCTTCCAGATAGGTCCGGTGCGCTTGCGGGCGGCACAGGGCGGCCAGATGGAGGCCGACGACCTGCGCTTTTCAACCCGCGTGGACGTCCAGGGGCTCAGCTACGATGTGCCGGGCAAGCCCATTCGGCTTTTGCGGGGCATCTCATTTACCATCCAGCCCGGTGAGTTCGTCGCCTTGATGGGGCCGGCGGGCGCGGGCAAGACCACCTTGATGGAGAACGTCAACGGCAACATGACCCCCTCCGAGGGGCGCGTGATCGTCAACGGCATGGATCTCCACAGCAACTTCGACGCCATGCGCGGCCACATCGGCTATGTGCCCCAGGACGACATCGTTCACCGCAAGCTGACCGTGTACGAGGCGTGCTACTACACCGCGAAGATGCGCATGAAGGGGGTGCCAGAGCAGGAGCTGCACGACCGGGTCGTGCAGGTGCTCACGGAGCTGGATATCGTGCACAGGGCCAACGTGGTCATCGGAGGCCCCGAGGCCCGGGTGCTCTCCGGCGGCCAGCGCAAGCGGGTGAACCTGGCCATGGAGCTGGTCACCGACCCGGCCATCTTGTTCTTGGACGAGCCCACCTCGGGGCTGTCGTCCTCGGACGCCAAGAGCGTGATGCAGGTGCTCAAGGAGCTCACTCAAAAAGGGCGGACCATCATCATCACCATCCACCAGCCGTCGAAAGACATCTATGAGATGATGGACAACGCGCTCATCCTCGGCGTCGGTGGGCGACTCATCTACTACGGACCGGTGACCGGCGCCTACAAGCGGTTCGGCACCGAGGAGAACCCGGACTCCCTGTTCGAGGCGCTGACCCCGAAGAACATGACCGATGAAGACTGGGACAAGATGCGCGAGGACTACAAGGCGACGCCTTGGTACCGCGCCTTCGTCTACGAGCGGGCCACGGCGCCGCCGGACGCGCGGGTCCGGGCGCCCAGGGCGCGGGCGCCCAGACGTTTCGGGGTTCGCCAGTTCTTCTTGCTGTTCGAGCGCATGACCAAGCTCTACACGAGGGATGTGGGCTGGCTGATCGGCGCGGTGGTGGGCGCTCCGCTGTTGATGTTCTTCTTGTCCAGCTTGCTCGACAAGGAGTCCCAGAGGCACGTGCTCTTGTTCGTCGCGAACCTGCTGGCGTTTTTCTTCGGGATCTTTCCGTCCATCGAGATGGTCAATTCCGAAAGCACGATCTTCAAGCGGGAGCGCATGGTGAACCTGAAGATCCCCTCGTACGTCATGTCGAAGGCGCTTTTCTTGCTGGCCTTCGGGCTCTTTCAGGCATTTACGATGGCGGCGATCATCGTCTGGTGGGTGGGGGTGGATGGGGCGCTGCCCGCGGTGTTCGCGGTGCTGTTGACGGTCCAGCTGGCAGGGGCCACGGCCGGTCTGTTCTTCTCCACCCTGGCCGAGTCCAGCAAGGTGGCCCTGCTCATGATGCTGGGCTGGCTGGTGCTCATGATCGCCTTCTCCGGTTTCGTGGTGAAGCTGCCCGACCTGCGCAGCGGAGGTCTGCAGTGGATCCTTGGGCCGAGCGCCATGCGCTGGGGCATGGGCGGCCTCATGGATATCGTCGCGGATGTTCCGGCCGCGAAGGTCAAGTTCTTCGGGTTCGAAGACGAAGTGTGGCTTTTGGGCGCGATGGTCAATCTCCTCCTCGCCATCCTCCCCATCAGCGCGACGATGCTCATATTGCGGCTGAGAGACAAGGTCTGACAAACGATTAAGGAAACAAAGAGCGCATCCATGTTCACGCAAGAAGACGCCCCTATTTATCCAAGCGCCGCCGCCGCGAAGTCCAGCGCCGCAGCAGGGCGCCGAGACGAACGCCCTTCCCGCGTGCGCTGGTGGTGGGGCCTCATCGGCTTCGCCGGCGGCGCTGGCAGTCACATCTTCTTATCCCTCGCCATCGGCGCGGTCATCGTCCTTTCGAACCGAGGACAAGGTGGCACCCAGTCGCTGCTCGATAAGCTCATGTCGCCGGGCTGGCTCTCTTTCCAGGTGGTGCTGACGTCGGGCATTTTGGCGCTCTGGGCTTTGGGGCTACCCAAGGCGCTCAAGGTCTCGGTCAAAGGTTTTTTGAAGCTGTCTCACGCTCGCCCAATGGCCTATCTGTGGAGCCTCGTCGGCATGGCGGCGTGCGGGTTCGTCGTGGACCAGGTGCTTTTTCTGCTGCACAACGCCGCGCCCCAGCTTTTTGACACCGAGGGGCTCGCGGCCTTCGGTCGCAGCTTCGCCGGCGCCTCCTTGGGCGGCTATGTTCTTATGACTGTCGTCGTCGCCCTTGGACCGGGGCTCGGCGAAGAGCTGATGTTCCGCGGACTCGTCCTGCGTTCCTTCGTGAGCGGCATGCCGGCCTGGGCGGCGGTGCTCCTGTCGTCGGCCTTGTTCGGTGCGCTGCACTGGAACATGTTACAAGGGGTGGGCGCCGCTATCATCGGGGTCTACCTGGGCCTCGTGACCTTGCTGACCGGGAGCCTCTGGCCCGCGGTTTTGGCCCACGCCGTCAATAACACCATCTCCTCGCTTTACGCGCGCTACAGCGTCGCCGACTCGGTGGAGGTGTTCCGACAGGGGCACCCTCTGTGGCTCGTTTCGGCCGCGGCGGTGGTGACGGTGCTCGCCGTGTGGCAGCTCTTCAAGGCGCAAGACACGAGCGTAAACGCAGCAGATGCCTGACGGCTGACACGGGATTTGCGAAGAGACAAAAAGAATTAGACGCCGTCGTCGTAGAACATCGGCGCCCGCTGTTTGAGATACTGCTCGATGGCTTCTTTGTCCTCGGGCAGAAGATCGGTGAACTTGACGCCCATCCCCGGAGGGACGTCGGGGGTCATGGGGTTGTATTCCCTGACCCAGTGGACGTTGCCTCGGGCTGTGACCGGCCGACCGCCGGGGAGCTTGAAATTCACGATGACTTTCGAGTTCATCGGTTTGGGATCGAAGGTGGCTACGAAGATGCCCCCTTCGTCGATGTTCTCGGAGAAGCCGTTGTAAAACTGGTGGTCGGTGTTCATGTTGAGCATCGTGTTGACGTTCACCGACGCCGGTATGCTGCTGTGTGTGCCATCATCTTTGGCGGGCGGCGGGACCGAGAGCTTGGCGGCTTGGTCCTTGGCGTTTTGAATCGCGGGGTGGAGGGCCTTGAGAGACAGCGCTATCGATTTGGCGGCGGTGCCCACCGCCGGGCTGTCGCTGTCGATATCCTGGAGCGTCTTGAGGGCCTGAGCCAAAAATTCCATTCCGCGGCGCATCATGTCGACGGCGGCCGGGGCGGTTGGCGCCAGCTTCGTGGCCGGGAAGAGCTTTCCCTGGGCCTGGGCGAGGCTCTGGGTCAACACTTCCAGCTTTGCCGACAAGGACGGGTCGGATTGACAGGCCTCGAGACCGGCCATGATATGGTTTCTGGCTTCTTCTGCTGGATGGCTCATGGGGGAAAAGATACCCTATCCTTAGTCGAACGCCAATATTTGAAGTTACTCTAAAGCAACTGAAAAGACCTCACAGGCTCATCTGGAGAGCTAAAGAACCCCACACGACAAAACCGTCCTTGAACTTCTCGTCCTCGCCCTCGATGTTGGTCCATGCCACGCTCACGCCCGGGCTGAGCGCGAAAGTGTCGTTGAGTGAGATGGGCACGCCGGCACCCAAAAGGATATCGTGGATGTTGCTCATCCCGTCGTTGCCCTCTTTGAAGAGCTTGAAGCCGTAACCCGCGCTCACGTCCAGCCCGACCCTGGACCCCAGCGCGAAGCTCTTGCCCACGGTCGGGTTGATGTACAGGTAGCTGATGCCCCGGATCCCCGGTTCGTCTTGAAGACCCAAGAAGTACGAGACATTTAGCCCCAGGTCCACCACGGTCGAGAAAGAGACATTGGCCCCTGGCTCGAGATACATCGGCACCGAGGCGCCCATCAGCGTTTTATCGGCGCCGGGATAAAGGTAGTAGACCACGCCGGCGCCGGCGGTCAGGGAATCGGTGAACGCGTGCTCGTAGGAGAGATAGAGATCCTGCTCGGCGCCGAGCGCGCTGTCGATGTTGTCGCCGATGTTGTCCCGTCCGCCGCTGATCTGAAAAGCGCCCCAGTAGCCGATGGTGATGCCGGTGTCGAAGATCGACCAAGAGAAGCCCGGCGCGATGAGCATGTTCTGGTCCATCTGGCCGTCTTCTTGAAACACGTTGGCTCCGCGGAACACGTAGGCCGAGGCGAAACCGAGCTCGGCGTCGATGCCTATCGCTTTTTCTGGCTCGACCTCTTGTTCGAGCACTTGCTGCTCCTGGGAACTGGCTGCCGCGGCCGTAAATAACACCGCGGCCCCCGCGATCGCCATCGCCGCTTTCTTTATTGATGCGCTCATTTTTTTCCTCCCGTCTTGCGACGTCGCTAGAAAAGCCTCACCTTACATCTCGTAGGCCGCTTCGCCGTGGAGCGAGGCGTCGAGATTCCCCTCTTCTTGTTCGCTGACTCGGACCGTGGTCACTCTATTGATCATCCAGAGCATGCCCCAGGAAAAAACGAAAGCGTAGAGTGAAACCCCTGCCACCGCCACCGTCTGCTTCATGAGCAGGCTGGGGCCGCCGCCGTAAAAAAGGCCGTTAATACCGCCGACCGACTCCGTGGCGAACATACCGAGCATGATGGTGCCGACGATGCCGCCGACGCCGTGCACGGCCCACACGTCGAGGGCGTCGTCCCAGCCGAGGTTGTTCTTCAGGTTCACGGCGAGGTAGCAGACGAGACCGGCCACGGAGCCGATGATCGCCGAGGCGGAGACATCGACGAAGCCGGCGGCCGGGGTGATGGTGGCGAGGCCGGCGACGGCGCCGGTGAGCAGCCCAACGAAGGTGGGTCGCTTGTTGGAGATCCAGGCGAGAATGAGCCACACCACGGCGGCGAAAGAGGCCGACACGTCGGTGTTTACAAAAGCCTGGGCGGTCACGGCGTCCACGGTCAGCTCGGAGCCGGCGTTAAAGCCGTACCAACCAAACCACAACAGCCCGGTTCCCAGCGCGACGAGCGGAATGGAGTGCATGCCGGCGTCGATGACCCTGCGTTTGCCCACGAAGAACACCGAGGCCAGGGCGGCCATGCCGGCGCTGGCGTGGACCACGATGCCTCCGGCGAAGTCTTTGACGCCCCACTGGGCCAAGAGACCCCCGCCCCAGACCATGTGAACGAGAGGGAAGTAGACGAGGAGCAGCCAGGCCACCAAAAAGATGAGGTAGGGCCCGAAGCGAACGCGGTTGGTGAACGCGCCGGTGATGAGGGCCGGAGTGATGATGGCGAACATCATCTGATACGCGACGAAGACGAGCAGTGGAATCTGGCCGGCCTCTTCGCTGCCGAACGCCGAGTTGAGATCGATCCCGCGCAAGAACGCCATATCCAGGTTGCCGATGATGCCGCCGATGTCGCCGCTGAAGCAGAGCGAGTAGCCGCAGACGAACCAAAGGATCGTCGTGATGCCCATGGAGACAAAGCTTTGCATCATGATGGCCAAGACGCTCTTGCGTCCGACCAGCCCGCCGTAGAAAAAAGCCAAGCCCGGCGTCATCAGCATCACGAGGCTGGTCGCCAGCAGCATGAAAGCGGTGTTTCCCGTATCGAAGCGCATGGGCTCCTCCTTGCGCGAAGAGGGCGAATGTTGCCATCCGCCGAGTTGAAGCTGTGCAGTAGCCCAAAGTGGTTTGCCGTTGGTTGGCGGCCTGTTAGGGAATTGATATTTTTTTGCGAGGCTCTCCGAAGCAGGGCTCTCCCTTGAGTGAGATCTGTTAGGATGACGTCGGCCGCAAAGGCGGACTGATCCAACGGTGTGAGATGGAATGCGCCCATAAAATCCTCGTCGTAGAAGATGAGCCCAACCTGCTCAACAGCTTGACTTTTATCCTGGAAAACGCCGGGTACCGGGTTTCGGGGGCCGCGTCGGGGGAAGAAGGGTTGGCAATCGTCGAAGCAGCGGCACCGGACCTTGTGCTACTCGACATCGGTCTTCCGGGGATAGACGGCTTCGAGATGGCCGAACGCCTGCAGGGACACCGGCGCTCGCGGGGTATGCGCATCGTGATGGTGACCGGCCGGGACTATGAGGACGACATCGTCAGGGCCTTCGAGACCTGCGCGGACGACTATGTGGTCAAGCCGGTGCGTCCGCGGGTCTTGCTGGCGCGCCTGGGAGCGCTTTTGAGCCGCACCGGTCCGGGGTCGCGGCCCGCGGGCGAGCGGATCTGGCTCAAGGACGTCTGCATCGACTCCGAGGCGTGCGAGGCGCGGCAAGGCGGCGTGCCTTTGGGGCTCACGCGAACCGAGCTGAAGATCCTCACGCTGTTTGCAAAAAATCCCAACAAAGCCCTCGCACGGTTGGAAATCATCCGCGAGGTTCACGGCCGACCCTGCGCCGTCTCAGAGCGCAGCATCGATTTTCAGATTTACGGACTGAGGAAGAAGCTCGGCGGGCTGGGGCAACACCTCGAGACGGTGCGGGGCGTGGGGTTTATCCTCCGGCTCGAGGTTTGAAGCGCGGTGCTGCGGGATCTTCCCATCAAGGTCCTGCTCATCGGCGGTTTTCTGTTTTCGGGGCTGATCCCTCTCATGGCGGCAGCCATCCTCGGGCTCTCTGCGGCCGAGTCCGAGCTGACCGCTCAGGCGTTCAAGCAGCTCGAGTCGGTCTGCGATCTCAAAAAGAGCGAGATTGAGCGCTTCTTCGATGAGAGGGTGGGGCAGGTGTCCGTCCTCGCAGCCGATCCCTACATCTTGGAGGCGCTCGAAGATTTCGAGAGGGTGACAGGCAGCCAGGGCCCCGAGTCAGGGCTGCGCGGAAAGAGGAACCGTCGTTTTGAGGCCCCCCCCGCGTACCGGGAAATTCACGCAAGGCATTTCGGCTATTTTCAGCTCTTTAATGATAAATACGAATTCTATGATCTTTTTTTAATGGACGAGGCCGAGGGGTTTACTTTTTTTACGGTGCAAAAAGAAGAAGACTTCGGCATCCCCATCGAGCAGGTGGATTCATCGCTTCGTGATGTTTGGCGCATCGCAGCGCGAGACCGCGCGCCGGCGTTGTCGGACACGAGGCCCTACAAACCCTCTGGGAATATTCCCGCCCAGTTCATAGCCGCCCCGGTCATTGAGGGGGGCCAGGTCGGCGGCGTGGTGGCGGCGCAGATATCAATCGATTCAATAGACGAGGTGATGACGGCGAGATCGGGGATGGGCAAGACCGGAGAGACCTTCCTCGTGGGCCCAGACTTCAAGATGCGGTCGGATTCAGCGTTGGATCCGAAGGGGCATTCGGTCCTGGCGTCGTTCAATGGGACGGTTTCGCGAAACGGCGCCGACACAGAGGCGACGAGGCGGGCCTTTGAAGGGCGCACCGGTTCGGGAAAAATGAAAGGGGCCGATGACGAGACCGTCCTGTACGCCTCCGCGCCCGTGAAGCTGCCGGGGGTGACCTGGGCGATCGTCGCGCAGATAGATGAAGCCGAGATCGAGCAGCGGATAGGCGACGCTCTCGACTTCAAGATCACCGTCATCATAGCCGCCTCCATCGTGCTGCTTCTCATCCTCGCGCTTTCGGTGAGTGTTTTTATCAGCGGCGGAGCCGACAACGTCATCAACAAGCTGAGCTGGCTCATCGATCAGGTGCTCGCGGGCAAGGTGGGGGAGCGCTTGGATAGCCACGATGTCGCGTTCGATTTTCGAGGTGTTGTGGAAAAGACAAACGAGCTCAACGCCGCCTTCGTCGCTCAAACCCAGGAGAAGCGAAAGCTCGAAGAGGTGATTCAGTACAACCAGAGGATGGAATCCATAGGAACTCTCGCAGGAGGAATTGCTCACGATTTCAATAATATACTGACTTACATGTTCAACTATGTCGACCTGGTCACCGCCGAGCTCAGCCCAGACTCGAAGGCTCACGAGTACGTGGAGGAGATCTCCTCGGGCATCGAGAGGGCCGGCGAGCTCGTCGCTCAGATCATGCTCTTCGGGAGACAGATGAAACGCGAAAAAAAGCCGGTGAAGATAGCCCTCATCGTCAAGGAGAGCATCAAGCTGTTGCGGGCGACGCTGCCCAAGAGCATTCGGGTGGTCAACAACGTCGAAGATGATGACATCTATGTGATGGCGGACCCGACCCAGGTCCACCAGGTGGTCATGAACCTGTGCACCAACGCCTATCAGGCCATGCAGGCCAAGGGCGGCGTGCTCACGGTCTCGTTGCGCGAGGTGCGCGGGCCGGGCAGAGGCGACGTGTGTGAGCTCGTCGTCTCCGACACGGGGGAGGGGATCCCCGATGAGATTCGCGACAGCATCTTCGAGCCCTTTTTTACGACCAAGCCGGTGGGGCAGGGAACCGGGATGGGGCTCGCCGTGGTTCACGGCATCGTGACCTCTTACGAAGGCAGCATCTCCTACGACAGCGCAGTGGGGCGGGGAACTACGGCCACCGTGCTCCTCCCGGCACACCGGGGCACGGGCGATCACGACGCCGATAAAGGCACCCGAGAGCCGACTCCCGGCCGCGGCGTCGTGCTTTTTGTGGACGACGAAGAGCCGATTTGTGACTCGGCGCACCTCGCCCTCACGGCCTGCGGCTACCGCGTCGTGGCGGTAAGCGATCCCCTCGAGGCGGTCTCCTGGTTCGCGGCCCATAAGCGCGACGTGGACGTCGTCGTCACCGACCTGAGCATGCCGGGCCTCGATGGTGTCGCGTTGGCTGAACAGATTAAGGCTCTGCGCGGTGACGTGCCGGTCATCATGACCACCGGATACTTCGACCTCATGTCGCCGCGCCAGGCCAAAAAAAGAGGAGCTGTCGCTTTGCTGACCAAACCGTATCGCTATGACGAGCTCTCAAGGGTCATCGCGCAAGCGCTGGCCAAGCCGTCCTTTGAACAGGAAATCTCAAAATAAACAGACAGTTAAAGGTGAGTGCTCGGTGGCTTCGAAATAAAAGACAGGCCCGAAAAAAAAAAAATCTCGAGAAAGCTTGACGCACCGGCGTGGGATCCGTATAAACGCCTTCGCTCGCAGGGAACAGCGGTTTTCGAAACGAGAAAACAGTTGACATCCCTTTGAGAGCGAGGTAAAAACCTCGACCCCAACGAAAAGCTCGGCAGACACCCGAGTGAGGGGAGTGGGTCTTTGAAAACTGGGTAGCAACGGGTCGTTACGCTTAAAGGGTGTAACGGTTCGAAAAGGTAGACGGGTCCTTGTGAAGAGCTTGCGGAGCGCTCAAAAAAGAAGCTCCGCGAAACAGGAATAAACTGGAGAGTTTGATCCTGGCTCAGAAC
>JAABTR010000813.1 GCA_011389755.1 Deltaproteobacteria bacterium
GCAGGCAGGTATTGCTGTCGGTGTCGCAGACCTCACCAGAATCGCAATGGCTGTCTTGAGTGCACTCTACGCCAGTACACGTGCCTAACTGACACACGGTTTTCTCAGGGCAGTGGCTGTCGCTCGTGCAACGGCGAGAAGGCTCCGAGCACCTCGAGGGGGCTCCCGCTCCTCCCCTGCCTTCGGCTAGGGATGGTTTGCATTCCCCATCATAAATCACCGCCTTTTCGGCGCTCGTCTGACCCCCATCCCACGAGTCTCCGTTCTCGCATCCGAGAGTCGCAGTTAGGAAAAAACCAAAGGTGCAAGCCGTAAATATGAGACTCGCGGCTTTGTTCATCGTCCTGGAATCGTTCATTTCAGTTTCCTTTCTATCGGATGGCAAAACACCGCGCTGATGCGGATCTTCTCGTGTTTAGAACGCCAAACAGGGTTGTCTGGGCCGCTGCTGCCGTGACACAGTTCGAGCTTCGGCCGAGCCGGCCGGGGGGAATTTTTCATGACGCACGGCTCGTGCCTGTTGTCGGAGCCGAAAAGGTAATAACATGCATTCATGCGTATAAACATACATCAAGACTGAGTAAATATCAAATTTTTTTTTTACAGATAATCCCACCCCGGGTACCGAAGGTGGTCATGGGGGGCGGCTAATCGATCCCGCAGGAGGCCTCTCGAGGGGCGAAGATCTCCTTTTCGTTCCAGGCGAGCACATTGGTGAGGATGCCGCAGTAGAGACTCTTGGCGCCGGTGATTCTTCCATCAAAACCCAGATAAGGGCATCGCAACATAGTGCCGCCTTTTTGGTAAACGACGAAGCGGCTCCCGGTCGCGGTTACGGCCTGCACCGCGTAACCCGAGCCTTCATTGACGATCGCCACGGGATCTTCGATCTGTGTGGAACAGACAAAATTGTTTCCCTGTGAGTCGGTGGCCAGGGCCGTTCCTTGGGCGGACATGGCGTAGATTTCGAGCAGGTAAGAGGACGCGTCTAACCAATGGTGGCGGGACCATCCGGTGACAAAGTCGTCTGTCGTGCCGGTCTTTATCTTCTCGATGCCGTCCGGAGAGTAGTGGGTGATCCTGCCGTCGTCGCCAACCGCCAGGACGTCGAGAGAGGTGACAGGTTCGTAGGCTGAGTTGAAAGCCTTGCCCTCGCCGCCTTCGATGAGCGTGGCCCAGGTGCCGTCTTCCTCCAGGCGAACCACATCGCGCCCCACGAGCACGGGCTGCGAGCCGGGAAAGTCGCTCCCGACAGCGAGGCTTCTGGGTTCCATGGACGGGATGGGATCGACGTTGCTCACGAGCTCAAGGGCGCCGCTTTCAAGGCTCGTCGCTTTGGATTGGACGAGGCGGCACGCTTTATCGCTATCGCAGATCACAGCGCGCCAAGCTGGTTCTTCGTTCGAGCGGTATAAACCCAGGATACGCTCCGTGTTGTCAGATTGAAATCTGCTGATGGAGTAGACCCTCGGGTCAAGGGACTTGAAGACCAGTAGAAACGGGCGGCTCGACGCGCTGGTGTCTTCCCTGCCGATGACGGCGATGTCATACGAAGTCATCCCAAAAAGGAGATCTGCGCTGACATCTGTGATGATGGCGTCGCCGAGACCGAAATCGCTCAGCTGAGCCAGCGGCGGCATTTTGGGGTCCTGGGGCCACTTCGTACAATCCGCTGTCCACATGCTCTGACAAAACGCGTCCTTGGCCACATCTGGGTTTTCGGTGTCCTGATCGTCGGACGAGGTGTCGCCGCTTCGCGAATCGGACGTTGTGGGCTGCGTCGAGAGGTCTGCGCCGTTACCCGAGTTCCAGGTTGACGACGTGGGCGAGTTTTGAGAGCAGCCGAGTACGAAAACGCCAACAAGAATCTTTGCGACGCGATATCCCATGAAAACCCCCTTTTTTGTGTGTTTCAAACGATGCGACAAAATCAAAGATAGCACGGGTGTTCGATGGGGCGGATAAAAAAACTGAAATAGCGGCCGGTGCTCAGACCGCAGCAGCAAGAGTGGGGCCAAGAAAAAGCCCGAGGCGCAATCCGGGTTGTGGCCCCAAGATTAGAGGGCGACCAGGTTCTCGGGTCGCGTTGATTTCAAAGACATTTTTCGGCACTATAGTGGCGCGATTAAAGAGGTGATCACAACTCAACGCGATTGAATCTAAAAAAAGAGGTTTGTCATGGCAGCACAGCACGCTTTCACCAAAAAAATTCTCGAGGCTTTCGAACAGCTCAGCCAGGTCCCGCGGCCGTCTAAGCGCGAAGAAAAGATCGTGGCTTGGCTCAAAGATTGGGCCCAGCAAAACAACTTGAAGGCCCGCGAAGACAAGGTTCACAATCTCGTGATCGAAGTACCGGCCACTCCCGGTTATGAGCACTCGGAGACCCTGGTTATTCAGGGACACATGGATATGGTCTGCGAGAAGGCCAAGGGATCCACCCACGATTTTGATAAAGACCCCATAGAGTTTGTCTATACCGATGACGGCTGGCTGAAGGCGAACCAGACCACACTGGGTGCGGACAACGGCATCGCCATCGCAATGGCCATGGTGGCGGCAACGGACAGGGCCGTTCCTCATCCCCGGCTGGAATTATTGTTTACGGTCGACGAGGAGACCGGATTGACCGGCGCGACCTCCCTCGAACCCGGTTTCATCGAGGGTAAGCAGCTCCTCAATCTGGACTCCGAAGATGAAGGCGTCTTTACTGTGGGCTGCGCCGGAGGCACCGACGCAACCGTGACCTTGCCGTTTGCGCGCACCGAAACGCTTTCGACACA
>JAABTR010000814.1 GCA_011389755.1 Deltaproteobacteria bacterium
GCGATGCCGCGGTGAGCGCGGATCGCGGATGATCCCAACGTCATAGAAAACTCTCCTTGCTTTGGGGAACCGGCGACGCAAATTGCTCTTTGTACGCGCAAGCATAAGTCCGATTCGGTGCGTTACGAGCCCAAGGGGGGCCACGGACGCAAGACCCATCAAATTCCACGGGAGGGACGATCATGCAGACCCGCTCCGAGACGCCCGCGTTCGACTTCACCCAGTTGTCTCGCTTCCGAGACGATGTCTCTCGTGGTCTCGAGCCATGGATCCGCCGCACAGACATCGACGTGCTCATCGGGATCCCCTTCAGAGACGAGGACGACACCCTCCCGGAGATTGTCACCGCCGCCCTGCGCGGGCTTAAAAGTCTCGGTCCGCGCACTCGGGGAGCTGTGCTCCTCGTGGGGACCGCCCGAAGCGACAAAGCGCTGGAAAAGGCGGTGGCCGCCGCCGAGGAGGAAGACGCCGAAAAAATTCACGGTTTCTTGTTGTCTTCGGGGCTCGATGGACGAGGCTGGAACACGCGCGCGCTCATGTTCGCCGCCAACGCCTTGAAAATTCCTCTCATTGTCCTCGCACCCAACCTCAAGGTCCAAGAGGACGGACGTGACACGGAGGGCGAAGGTTTCGGGCCACACTGGTTCGAAAAGCTCTACCGGCCCATCAGGCACCGCGGCTTCGATCTGGCGCTCGCGCGGTTCACCAGGGATCCTCTCTCTCGGCCCGTCGCGACCTACCTCGTCGCGCCGGTCCTTCGGGCTGCGTACGGCGTCCACATCCCCCAGTGCATGTCAGGGGTCTTCGCGCTGTCTGTGCGGCTGATGCGCAAGTGCCTCGATGCCCCCCAGAGCTGGTCCAAGGAGACGGGCACCCACGGTGTCGACATCTGGATAGCCACGCGCGCCTTGGCCGAAGAGTCCACCATCTGCGAGATCCCCCTGGGGCTGGCCCACTTCGTGCACGAAGAAGGAACTTTGAAAAACGCCTTCAAGGAGGCGGCCCACGTCCTGTTTCAACAGATCGCCTCGGATGACACCTGGCGTCGCAGCGTCGCGGAGGGCTTTTGGCGTCCGAAAATCTGCGGTGTCGAGCCGGACGTTGACAGCCCGTTCTTCGAACTGTCGCTCGAGACGCTCCGAAACCGCATGACCCTCGAGTTCGATCATTTTGACGAGACCCTGTTCCCGGTCCTCGTCAACTCCGAGCTGCGCGAGCGATTCGAAAACTCCGTCCACTCGGACGCGGAGCCGCCGCTTCTGGGTCACCGGGAATGGGCCGGGGTCATCAAAGATTTCATTGAGGCGTATGTCTTCAACACGTCATTTCATCGAAATGACGTCATCGACGGCCTCTATCCTTTCTTTCTCGCAGAGCTGATGACCATCGCCAAGCAGACCGCGAACCTGCGAATCGGGCTCGAGGGCGTCGAGGGCCTCTTGCCCCATCGCCTGAGACACCTGATCCTCGACAACGCCGATCGGAACGCCGACCGCATCGGCTACCGCCTCGTTGAGACCTGGCCCGCGCTGCAAAAAGCCTGGCAGGAGCAAGAGACGAGACGGGGCGCGTACCTTCCGCGCCTGTGCACGTGGGAGTTCATCCCCCATGTGGGGGTCACCGTTCCCCAGGTGGTCACGAGCCCCGACGGCGTCGATGTGGAGGCCGCCTTGGTGTACAAGAGGCTCGTAGACACCCAGCGCAATGAGTTCATGAGCTTCGCGTCCACGATCGACATCTCCACCGCTACCGATTCCCAGATCGTCCATGACAAGATCGGCGACCGCGTCCGGGAGCTCGAAAATCTCGTCTCCCAAAACTTCGTGACCCACGATCTGTCCTCAACCAAGGAAGTCGGAGCCCTGGCCAGGTCGATCACCGAGAGGTTTGGACCGAGCGAGGCGCTTCAGCTGACAGACGTGGCGACCTGGGAGCTCCTTCAGCGCGTCCCGCCGCGCCAGCTTGTGACCTACCTGGGTGCTCGCGACGTCTCGGAGCTGCTCAGGGAGCACTCCCCCAAGGACGTGCTCGCCATGGCCTCTTGGACCGACGGCGGGACCTACTTCGACCGGATCCTGGACATCGTGAGATCCGACGGCGATTTTTACTGGTTCGAGCGGGGCCCCGCCGAGCTGCTCGTGCTGGAGCCGGAGAAGCTCAACCAGCTCGATGAGCCCCACGGCACGGGGCTGTTGCCGAGGCTCGCCGGTCGCATCGTGGTCTCCACGGTGCCCAAGGGGCGCAGCGAGGGGCTGCCCAAGCTGTGGATGCTGCTCGGTTTTCTCAAGCGGATCGCGGGCACGGATCAAATATCGCGGGTCTGGGAGCTGTGCCTCGAGGATCGCCGAAACGCCGCCGAGCGCGTTGTCACCTGCATCCGGGGAGAGTGGGGCAGGCATGTGGTCTCCGCCCACAACATCTTCGAAAATCTCCAGCAGAGGCGGGTCGCCGGCTGGCTTTTGGAGCTAGGCCAAGAGTTTTCGAAGGAGTCGAACACTCGGGCTCTGGGCACAAGGCTCGAAGAGGCAAGTAAGATCTACCACCTCTCCATCACCTTGCCGGACACCACCTTCGTGCCTTTGAGCATTTGGACCTGGGCGAGCTACCGCCAGCGCGGCGGCGTCGGCGCCCCGACTCCGCTGTCTTCCCTCGTCGAGCGCGACTGGGCCTCTCACGACTTCATCGCGGAGTACCTCACGCTGGCAGGACAAGGCGGAGCCCCGCAGGTGGATCGCGCGGTCATCGATCTAATCGCCGACGGCAAAGGCAAC
>JAABTR010000815.1 GCA_011389755.1 Deltaproteobacteria bacterium
GTGCTTCGACGACTCCTGCTCCTCGGGGTGGATCCGTCATGCCGTCCCGGATGGTCTTTTGTCGTCTCCCTCCGCTGTTTCACCGAGCCCCGGCCAGATCAAAGTCTTCGCAACGATGAGCGACTCCTCCTTGGGTTACCTGAGCTTTTCTTCCGGAACGTGGGCCAAAAGATGGGCGACCCTTGGCGGAAAGGTCACATCGGCGCCCGGCGCGGTCTCGACAGCCCCGGGGCAGGTCACCGTTTTCGTGCGCGGGGTCGATCTGTACTTGTACTCCAAGGCATTTGGCTCGCAGGGCACTTGGAGCCGGCTGTGGTCTCGCATTGATACATCGCGAGAGATGTCGTCTGCGCCGAGCGCATTGAAGCGCGAACACTTCGATCGGGTCTCGGTTTTTGCACGCGGCCGAGATCGGGCCATCTGGGAGCTCGCAAACGTCGATGGCCAGTGGAACCGGCAATGGTCGCGTGTTGGCGGCGTGACGCACTGAGCCGAGGTCGATGCCTCTGGCGAACCTCAACCTTGACGAACCTCAAGCTGGTTGAGAAAGCGCCGAATCAGCGAATCCAACCACCGGGCAAACCCCGGGGATTGTCATCTAGAAAAGGACCATCGGACATCTTTCGAAAACGTAATCCGCCCATACGGTGACTGTCGTGAACGCCGAGGAGATAATCCGATTCGAGCAATTTACGCTCAGGGCGTTTCTTTTCGCGAGCGGTTTGTGCTTCTCTGCGCCGCATGAGCAAACGCACCCAGCGATCCGGGCAGGAATCCAGAAACAGCCCGAAATTGTCTTGGTCGGAGGGCGCATATTGAGGGCCGCCAAATAGAAGGAGGCTTGTCCTTGCCCCCGGCCTGCATCTCCCCCTGTCAACGTTTCGCCCAAGCGGTTGGCCGCGTAAACGCATGACTCGGGGCCACTGTCACTTTTCAGGATCATGACCCCAGGGGTTTTCACAATCATGACCCCGGGTGTCGAGGCCGGTTTCTTTTTTTCACGCGACCACTTGAGTCGGCAAGCGTTTAATTTATTTCATCTCCTTTTTTTGTAACCGATCAGCCGGCGATCTCTTGAGGCCGGCGGCGGCTTGGGCGCAGAATCAGCGGGCGTTGACGGTGCTTTTCCAGTTTTGCGGGAGGAGCTCGTCGATTCTGTTCGAGGGGTGGCTTTGCACGCGTATGAGGACGTCTTTGATGTAGTCGTACGGATTGACGTCGTGAAGCTTGCAGGTCGCAACGATGGTCTGCAGCACGGCCAGGTTCTGTCCACCTTCCTCGTGGCCGACGAAGAGGAAGTTCTTTCGACCCAGGGCGACGATCCTCAGCGCGTTTTCCGAGAGGTTGTTGTCGAGGCGCAGCTCCGGGTCTTTGGTGAAAACCGTGAGCTCGTCCCAGCGATCTCGGGTGTAGGCGATGGCTTTTCCGAGCTTGCTTTTCGGAGGATGCAAAGCGTGCTGCTCATCGAGCCATTTCTTCATCTTTTCGAGAATGGGGGTGCTTTGCTTTTCGCGCAGCTCGAGATGCTCGAGGGTTCCGAGGATCTCCTGTTTGGCCGCGAGGTACTCGATGCGATAGAGCTCGACGATCCAGTCGAGCATCTCTTTTGCTTCGGGATAGTCTTCGAGGGCTTTGAAAAACAGGCGACGTGCGTGCGCCCAGCACGCGACGCGGGTTCTGCCGCCTTCTTTGCAGACCCCGTTGTAGGCGGAGTAGCCGTCCACATGCAGGTAGCCCAGGGTCCCTTCCAGCAAGTCCCGGGCGACCTTGCCGGCTCGCGACTCGCTGAAGACGTAGGCGATCGCGGCCGCCGAGTGAATCACCCAGACCCACCCTTTCTTGCAGCCGCCTTTTTGATTCACGGACAGCGGTGTCTCGTCGGCGCCCACGTAGGAATCCCGGCGTGCGATGTCGAGCAGCCGACCGGCGATCGGCTTGAGCAGCTCGGCGCCCCGATGAAACAGCGAGCAAAGGACGCTGCGGCTGATTGCGGCGCCGTTGCGTTCGTAAATCTTCTCGATTCGGTACAGCGGGAGGCTGTCCGCGCACTTGCGCACGATCGCGTCCGCGTAAACTCCCGGGCCGTAATGGCCGCCTTCGATCACCGAAGGCGGAGCCGGTGCCGTGACGATGTGCTCGTTGTCTTTCGAGGCCAGCGTTTGCAGCACGTACTCGACCCGCACCAGGTGCTCTCGCACGTGCTCGATGCGGTGCACAGTGTTGCTCTTGTCTCCCACTTCGCGAAAGTCTTCGAGCCCGTATCCTTCGGGGAGCTGCTCCGGTGCGACTTCGACGCGCTCGGTCAAGACCGGTAGGTTTTTGCGGAGCTTGCGTTTCTCTTTGCGAGCCGGCTCGCTTTGGGCGCGTGCCCTCTTCCGACGTGCCTGTTTTTGCTCCTCATCGGTAGGGGGTGCCGTTTTGCGAGCCTCATCATCGCCGAAGAGCTCTTCTTCTTCGACCACGCGGCGGACTTCGGATTGAATCGGGGGGATTTTCTCCGACTTGCGACCGAAGAGCATGTGGCGCAGGTCGTCGAGCTGACCGCGAAGCAGTACTACGGAGTCCCAAAAAACTCTTATGCCCTGTCGGCATTCCGCCAGGCGGCCATCCGCATGTGGCACCACGTGCTCAGACGGAGGAGCCAGACGGGACGAGTGACCTGGGCGAGGATGGCCTGGCTGGCGAAGCGCTGGATAGAGGCGGCCCGAGTTCAGCATCCTTATCCCGAG
>JAABTR010000816.1 GCA_011389755.1 Deltaproteobacteria bacterium
ACCCGTGAGCTGTGAGCCCCGGGATCTCGGCACAGGGCTTTCGTGGTCACGTCGCCGCTATCCGACTCGGGCCAGTACGTCACCTCGGTCTCGGCGTTTGGAAAGTACGCCCAAATCATGGCCGTCGTATCGGTGGTGTGGCCCACCATGGGGCCCATGCTCCAGCTCGTCTCTCCCAAAGACCCGCAGTCGAGATCCGCGGGCGTTTTTTCTCCATCGCCTGCGCACGCTCCGTCGTCGCAAGTGCCCTCGGGGACGCCGCAGCCGCACTCCCCCGGCGTGGTCTTGTCGGGATCGTCGGGGCACAGATCTTCGGCCGGGTTCGCGTCATCTATGCACTTTGAAAACAGCTGTGACGCAGGAACGATTTGCCTGGGTTGGCTTCCGCTGGACCAAAAAAGCTGGGCAGAGGCGCTTCCGACGTTGTCGTAGTATTCCATTTTCAGACTGTGGCACTGCCCGGCTTTGAGTGAAATGACTCCATCGTTTTCGGTGACGCTGTGGTTGTTCCAGTCGTCGATGAGCAGCGTGTCGTCTATCCAAAGCCTGACACCGTCGTCGGTGCGGCTTATGAAGCGATAGGTCTGGGTGAATTTCGGTTGGACAAATCCTTCCCAGCGCACGCTAAAAGTATCCTCGTCCATCCTGGGATCCGGCGAGCCCGTGCTCCAGTCGAAGTCCACCTTTGTATCGATGCGCTCGAAAACGCCCTCGGTCAGATCGCTGCTGTTGAAATAGCTCCCTGCCAATCCGTGCTCGGGATCATCGACGCCTTCACCTTCACCTTCACCGCTGCCGCTGCCGGTGTCGGTGTCGCCTTTCGCCTTGGAATCGGTGCCTGAATCCGAACCATCCCCATTTACAAAACCGCCGATATCATCCTTTGGGGAGGTTTTTTTGGCGTTTTGATTGCACGCGCAAACGGACGCAAAGACCATAAAAAACAAAATCCACGACAAAGGCGCCATTTCACATTCCTTGCTCCAAAAGTTCACCACGTTAATTGCCGCCTTTCTCTATTTTTCAATCGGTATCGCCGAAGAGACAGGTATCTCTTGGCGGAGCATCTTGGTCGCTTCGCCCGTCAGGCGCAGGTACCAGTCGCTCGGCACCGCCTCGCCGTCCGCGTCCAGGGTGAGGAAAGTGCCGGTGGTCGGCACCTGGCTTTGATTTTCGGTGGTTTTAAAGATCGCCGTGGACTCGTCGACCTCGTCGAACATGGCCACGTAGATCATCTCGCAACCGGCGTCGACGGCGTTGTAGGCCTGGCGCCAGAAGAAGCGCCCGCCCCTGCGGGGGATCTGGTTGAGATCGTTCCCTTTTAGGTTGTACCAGGAGAACCCGGGGAAGATGACCGGCAGGTAGTCGATGCCCAGCACGATGGCCTCTTCGAGGTCGGGCTCGAGGTGCTTGGCCCGGTGGTTGTCCGCGCCATCGTCATCCCCGTAGCTGCCCACAGACCAGGGGCTCACGATGTCGAAGCTTCTAAAGGCCTGTGCCCACTCGTCTTGAGTCCGCCAGCTCCTGGGGACACCTCCCATCACCGTGGCCCGGTATCTCTCGGGGGCTTCCTCGTGGAGCCAGGCGACGAGCTCGAGGGCCTGGGCTGGAGTGCCCGGCCTGCCGCTGGAACCGAACCCCCAGATGGCCAGAACAGGGCGGCCATTGTGCTTGAGATATCGGTCGCTCTCGGTGATCCCCTCGTCGTCGACCAGGTGCATCCAGTCGTTCTTGATGTCTTCCACGAGCGTGTCGTCGTTGCCTCCGGAGATGTCGTACATGTTGGCGAACACGCGGCCGTAGTTTTCTGAGGCCACGCGAACGTTGTCGAGGACGCGATCTCTGAACTCGGTGCGGTGAACCGCTTCACCGATGAACCGCTGAACAAAGACCCCGTCGATGCCGTAGTCCTGCATCCACTTGACGTGGCGCGCCACCGTCTTGGGGGTGTAGGCGCTGTAGAGGCCGGCGTTTGTGCCGTCCGCGTACTGGAAGTGGGTCTCGAACAGCTCATCGTCGTCGCACTCCCGCAGATCCGGCCACATGTCGAAAGAGATGTTGTCCGGGGCCGGTTTCGAGCTGGCCCAGTGGCGCCAGCCCCAGCCGCTGCCGTCCCCCTCGGCCGCGAACCAGCCCTGGTAGCCGGCCATCACCTTGCCCTGGAGCGTCGTGGCGTCGACCTCGCCTGCGTCATCCGTGTCGCTGTCGACATTTGAATCGCTGTCGACATCTGAGTCGCTGCTGGGGTCAGAGCCCGCGTCTGAGCCGGTGTCCAGCCCGGGTGAGTCGCTCACGGTGTCGACGTCGGAACCGTCACCGTTTTGAGTCTCTGAGTCGTATGTCGAATCGAGGTGTCTCGTGTCTTCATCGACCTGGGGGCCGCTTTCTTCCTCGTGGCTGCACGAGGGGAGCCCAAAGAGCAGCATGAAGACATAAAGGGATGAAAAAAGTTTCGTTTTTAGGTGTGTCGTTTCAGGCACGAGACGGGCTCCTTTTTTTTGTCGATCGACCTGCGGCTCGGCGATCGAGGACGGCGCATTGCGCTCCGGTACAGTCATCGCGTGAAGATCGCCGATTGTTTCACCGCTGTTTAGCTGCAGGGTCCGCTCGTATTGCGGCTGGAGATCATGCATGAATAACTATGAAGCCCCTCACGCAGGTCGCAAATGCCGTCGGCCCGCGCACCACGAGCTCTGCGCGAGCCACCTAAATGAAGGGCGATT
>JAABTR010000817.1 GCA_011389755.1 Deltaproteobacteria bacterium
CAGCGTCGTCGCCGACTACCTGCGCGTCGCCGGCCGCTACCACTACGACGCGACGGCCCAGTACTACTACATCGGCTTTCGCTGCGCCCGGTGACCGCCAGAAACAAAAAAACCCTGCAAATGTCTAAATTTGCAAGGCTTTTCAGAGTGTCTTGTTTGTGGAGCCAAGGGGGATCGAACCCCTGACCTCATGACTGCCAGTCATGCGCTCTCCCAGCTGAGCTATGGCCCCGAAAATCCAAAGAACAAGCGGCCTGGCGCCGCGCGAGGACTGCTTTTAGCAAGGCGGGTTTCGCCTGTCAACGCTTCGTTTTCATTTTTTTTAAGAGGCGAGGTTTCGCGGGATATTTTTGGGCGGGGCGCGGGGAGATTACACGGCGGCGTGGTTCGAGGCCTTGCGCCCCTCTTTTTTGTGAAACTGTCCGAAGGTTTTCACTTTAACGCCTTTTTTGCCCTTCTTCTCAGGCCGCTTTTTGCCTTGGAATTTGGGGCGCGGAGCCTCGGAAGGGCTGGTCGCTCTTGCGCTGACAGGCGTGATGCGCAGCTGCTGCTGGCAGACCCAGGTTCTTTGCAGCTTCTGAAAGATGTGCCTGGGCATCTCGGCGGGGAGGTCGACGGTGCTGAACTCCTCGTCGATCTCCACGCGGCCGATGAACTCGCTCGATATGCCCGCCTCGTTGGCGATGGCGCCGACGATGTTCCCTGTCTGCACGCCGTGCACTCGCCCCACGGCGAGACGGAATTTTTCCATACCCTCTTCCGGTGCTCTGCGCTCTTGGTACTTTCGATTGGGTGAGCGCGTGGGCTCTTGGGGGCTCATGCGGCGAGGGGGGGGTGGGGGCGGCTCGTTCGCGAGCAGCAAGGGCTTGTCGCCGTGGGCGAGTTTGGCTAGCGCGGCGGCGATGAGGACCGGGGAGGTCTCGTGTTCCTCCTGATACTTTGCGATGATCTGCTCGAAGAGCTCGAGGTCGGCGCCCTGTAGGGTCTCGGTGATGCGCTGCCCAAAACGCTCGAGGCGTCTTTTGTTCACATCCTTGACGCTGGGCAGATCCATCTGCTGCATCTTCTGCTTGGTCGTCCGCTCGATGAAACCCAAAGTCCGGCGCTCGTTGGGATAGACGAACGATATCGCCTCACCGGTGCGACCGGCGCGGCCTGTGCGCCCGATGCGGTGGACGTAGGCCTCGGCTTCGCTGGGGAGGTCGAAGTTGAGCACGTGGCTGATGCGATCCACGTCCAGCCCGCGAGCGGCCACGTCGGTGGCCACGACGATGTCGATCCGGCCCGACTTGAGATTCTCGACGGTCCGCTCCCGCTGGTTCTGCGAGATGTCGCCGCTGAGCGGGGCGCAGGCGTAGCCGGCCTCCTCCAGGCGTTCGGACAGCTCGAGGGTGGAGTTCTTCGTCTTTACAAAGATCAACATGCCGTCGAACGTCTCGGTCTCGAGGATCCGAAGCAGCGCGTGGAACTTGCCCAGGCCGCGGCTGACGAGCCAGTGTCTCTGCCGGATCGTCTCGGCGGCGCTCGTGCGGGTCTCGATGATAATCTGCTCCGGGTCGCGCAGGTGCCTCTTCGCGATGCTGCGTATGGCCGGGGGCATGGTGGCGGAGAAGAGCGCCACCTGCCGGTCGGCGGGCGTCTGCTCGATGATCCACTCGACGTCCTCGATAAAGCCCATGTGGAGCATCTCGTCCGCCTCGTCGAGCACGAGGGCCGAGAGCGAATCGAGGTTTAAGGTCTTGCGGCGCAGGTGATCCATGACCCGCCCCGGAGTGCCCACCACGACGTGCACGCCCGACTTCAGCCTGCTCAGCTGGATGTCATAGCTCTGGCCGCCGTAGATGGGCAAGACGCGTATGCCCTTCATGTGGCCGCCGTAGCGCGAGAAGGCCTCGGAGACCTGAATCGCCAATTCACGGGTGGGGGTGAGCACCAAGATCTGGGGCTCGCGCCTTTTGGGGTCGATGCGTGACAGCAGAGGCAGCGCAAACGCCGCCGTTTTGCCGGTTCCGGTCTGGGCCTGGCCCACCACATCGCGGCCTTCCAGCAGCGGCGGAATCGTCAGAGCCTGAATGGGGGACGGAGACGCATAGCCCAAGTCTTCGAGGGCGGACAGCAGTGGTTGTTTCAGTGAGAGATCACCGAAAGAGCGAGATTCATTATGAGTGCACATGGACGGACCTTGGGGGAAAAGCAGGCTCAGAAGAAAGGGTTATTCAAAAGCCAGCGAATTTGATGCCGGCACCGTACAGCACGCCGAGGCGCCTGGCAATAGTTTTTCCAGGTTTTTGCTCAACTTTGTCGACGTTTCCGACTTTGCGGTGCTCGTCGATGAGCACCGCTCATTAAAAGAAGATCAAAGGCCTGGGTCAAGGAAAGACGTCGATCTTAAAAAACGTAAACCGAAAATGGTGAGTAAAAATGCTGGGGTCCTAAAGAGCTCAGCCCTCTTCGCCCACGGCGTACTTGGTGGTCATATCGCACGGCTCGACTTCGTCGCCGAAGATGCAGGCCGGCTGGGGCGCTTGTTCCATTTTGTCTACGATGCGCTCGAGGATTTCTTTGAGTTCTTTGCGATTCATGATTTTTTCTCCCTTTTGCTAAAAAAATTTATCAAGCTGTGTCAGACAGGGTAGTCAAGTTTCGCCCTGCTCGTCAACCGTTTATTGGTGTGCAAAAGGGGTCAAGCGCTCTTTTGTGACACTTAGGTGGA
>JAABTR010000818.1 GCA_011389755.1 Deltaproteobacteria bacterium
TCGGCGACGCGGCTTTTGAGAGGGGGAAGCTCAACACACCTGAGCCTGGCAAAGAGATCGTGGGTGAGACCGTGGTTTTCACCCTCCACGTTGGTGGCGAGGACAAATGAGACATCCACTTGCCGGGTTTTCGTTTCGCCGATGCGTTTTAGGAAGCCGTCTTCTATCACTCGCAGGAGGCTGCGCTGCACGTTCACGGAGAGGCTGTGGGCCTCATCGAGAAAAAAAACACCGCCGTCGGCCTGCTCTATTAGGCCCACTCGGGCATCGACACCAGAGAAAACGCGCGGGCCGACACCAAACAGGGTGGTGGAGGCTTCCTCGTCGGAGGCGAACTGCGCGGCGTTGTGAACCACGAGCGGAAGAGGGGCTCCCGGCTCCGACTTCATCACCGAGAGGGCGCGGGCGGCGAGCTCCTTTCCCGTGCCCGACGGGCCCGTCAAGAGCACGTGGCGCTTTGAGAGCGCGGTCTCGCGCAGAGCGCCGATGATCGATTCGGTGTGAAACTGTCCCGCCAGTCCGTAGCTGTCCGGCACGGAAATCTGCAAGAGACTGGAAGCGTCCCTGTGGAAAACGAGGACGGTCGGGCCGACCCGGATGACCGATGGGCTCTCGAGCTTGGTCCTGCCGAAGACACGCTCGCCGTCCACGAACGTTCCGTTGGTGCTGCCGAGATCCTCGATGGAGCACGCCCCGTCTGCGCGTGATATACGAGCGTGCCGTTTGGAGATGCGGGAATGCCGAATCGAGAGTTCGCATTTCGAGCTGCGCCCGATGTGCAGCACCTCCCCGACCGCTATGCGATCGGTGGTCGCGGTGCCGACCGGGGCGAAAGCGACGAGAAGCGCGTCGGTCTCGGTCTTGGAACCGAACGGCGTAGATTCGTCGCTCACTGTCGCCAAGGTGGTATAGTTTTTGGTTTCCAAATCCGTCATTTTCGTCTATAAATGCAAAGTCTGTTCGCGATGCGAACTTTTTTACGATAGCGTTTAATATTTCTATCATAGTTTGGTTGGATTATGTTGAAGGGGCACTACAAAAAAGAAATCGGCACGGTGGTGGGGGATAGGTACCGGCTGCAAAAAATCATCGGAGTCGGGGGCATGGGGGCTGTCTTCGAGGCGAATCACGTCGAAAACGGCGGTCTCTATGCGCTCAAGAAGTTGCGGGGGATCCATCTGACCGATCCCCGGTTTCTCAAACGCTTCGAGCGAGAAGTCGCGCTCGCGGCGAGCCTCGATCACGAGGGGATCTGTCCGGTCGTCGACAGCGGCTTACACCGCGGAGCCGAGCCCTTCCTCGTTATGCCACTTATGCGCGGAGAATCGTTGGCTCAGAGGATATCCCAGGGCCGCCTCGGCATTGCCGAGGCGTTGGCGATTGTTCGGCAGGTTTTAGAGGCGCTCGACCATATCCACAGGCGGGGGATTGTTCATCGCGACCTCAAGCCGAGTAATATTTTTCTCGAAGGCGGCCAGGGCGAAGACGCCAGGGCGCGGATCATCGATTTCGGCATCAGCAAGGTTGTCGCAGAGGGCCGCGTCGAAGATCTGACGCACAGCGGGGCAGTCCTCGGGACGCCGAATTACATGGCGCCGGAGATGGCCAAAGGCGCCAAGCGCATCGACCACCGAGCCGATGTCTACGCTGTGGGTGTGATCCTCTACGAGTGCCTGACCGGGGCCAAGCCGTTCGAGGGCGAGTCGTACAACGAAGTGATCTGCAAGATCGCGAGCGAGCCGTTTAGTTCGCCGAGATCCCTGCGAAAAGAGATACCTTCGGCCTTGGAGGCCATTGTCGTGCAGGCCATGTCGAAGAGCCCCTCCCGCAGGTTTGATAGCGCGCGCGATATGCTGGAGGCACTGGACTCTTTGTCGGACGAGGATGCTCCCGGAGCGGATGTGCCGGACTCGACCATGGATGAGACGGCTGACGGGCGCATGTCGGCGTTTGCGGCGCCGGAGAAAGAAACCGATGACAGCAAAGCGAGTCAATCCGCGGGCTGGAGGATGAAGACGCTGTCTTGGGTGGCCGCGATTTTCGCCGCGGCGGCTCTGTCCGGTATCGGCGTCGGTATGGTGTTTTACGAAAACGGCAAAGAGTCGCAGGTCGTCGAGGTCGTGCCTGCGGTGGCCGAAGTCGCGCCCGCCATGCCAGAAACGGCCCATGAGGTTTCGCCTGCCTTTGGGCCGTCTCCTTTCTTCGTCGTAAGAGCTGTCGAGGAGCGCGCGGACAGCCAAGCGCAAACGGAAACAGAAGCAGATGCAGAAAAGTCGATTATTAACGCCGCTGCCTCGGGCGTGAGGGAGCGAGCTTTGGACGAAATAGAGGAAGAAGAAAAAGTCACCGCGTCCAAAAAAACAGATGCCGCGGCCCGAAAAAGCGCTTCTAGGAAGGCTCCTAGGAAATTCTCAAAGAAGGCCAAGGACAGTTTTATGCGAGGGCATAACGGTGCCATAATTGCTACGGATTTCTAGGAGGCGGATGACGCGGTGGGCCCGATAAGGTCAGTGCGGTTTGGTGTGAAATGCGTTTTGGCGACGGCGCTGTGTCTTTCGTCGCCGGCGGCTGCGTGGGCGGGTGATGAAACCGAAGCCGCCGAGCTTTTCCGCGAGGGTGTGCAAGCCTTTGCCCGTGAAGACTACGCGGGCGCGCTGGAGGCTTTCGAGGAGTCTTGGCAGACCTTCCCGAAGGCGACGACGCTTTTCAACAT
>JAABTR010000819.1 GCA_011389755.1 Deltaproteobacteria bacterium
TGGCGCCCCAAAAAGCCGAGGGCATCGGGAGGCAGGCTCGTCGCGCGCGAAAGGTAGCCGCTCGGGTCGCGAGCGCCATCCGACTGGTACATGTACTCGAGGGCAAAGTAGGCGCCGCGCGCCGGCAGCGAAAGGTCGGCGCCGACGGCCAACCTGGCGAAGAGGTCGTCGCGAAAACGCCCGTCTTCGTCTCGATCGGTGGGTGAAAACCGCCCGCCCTCGTCGGGAAACCCCGCGTGACCCTCGGCCCGCAGCCCCAAAGGCCCCGCACCGCCTTGAAACGAGACCCCGGAGATCAGCTCCTTTGCGACCTTGCCGCCGAAGAGAGACAGCGTCTTGTTCCACACCGTGGTGCGCAGGCTCACAAGCGCGGCGCTTTGAGACCAGCTCGGCCCGTTGTCGTCATCCCAGCCTTGAACGTAAAAGAGATCGATGGTGCTCAGCATGCCCGGGGCAAACGAGAGCCGAACCGCGTCCACGCCCGGCTTGTACAGGGTGTTGACGGCCGTGCTCGAAAACGGGGCGAACAGATCGTTGACCGCGAAGACGCCAGTCACGGACTCATTGATGGGCATCCGGCCGGCGCTGAGGCGCCACGGATACCAGTCGAAAGACACAAAGGCCCGATCGAGGCCGATGCGCCCGTCCACGGCGCCGCCTTTCCAATAACTCCACTCGAGGTGACCGGTCCGGTAAGCGGACCGGGTCGTCCCGGCGGTCCCGAAAGCCCCCACCGAACCGGCGGTAATTGGTGCCCGGCTCAGGTCGGCGAAGAGATTGAGGTCGACGTCGACGGTTGAACCGATGGTCCCATCGGCTATGAGCCGCAGCACCGACGCGGCCAGGGCGTCGTCCTCTTCGAGCGGCGCGTCCTTTTTAAACTGCAAGAACGCCCCGGTGAGCCGCCCGGCCCCGACGACCTCGAACCGGGTGTTTTCGGTCTCCACCTCCGTGATTGCGCCAGCTGGGAGCGGTAAAAATAGAGCGACAAACGCCGCGGCGAGTCCGACAATAAAAGTTTCGACGTCAACACGAATCATGACCCACCGCCGCCTACGATTTCGCCTCGTCGGCTTCCACAGCGCCGTCCCGAAGCCGGACCACCCGCCGCGCCCGCTCCATCACCCTGGGGTCGTGGGTGGAGAAGACAAAGGTCGTGCCCCGGGTCTCATTGAGCTCCACCATCATGTCGAGGAGCCTCGCGGCGGTCTCGGAGTCCAAGTTGGCCGTGGGCTCGTCGGCGAGCACCACCGCCGGCTGCGCGGCGATGGCCCGGGCCACCGCCACCCGCTGCTGCTGCCCGCCCGAGAGCTCGGCGGGTCTGCGGTTTTCCATGCCGGCCAGCCCCACGTCAGCGAGGAGCCCCATGACCCGGTCCCGCCGCTCTGCCGCGGGTTTCCCCTGAAGCGCCAGGACCATCTCCGCGTTCTCAAAAGCCGTGAGCACCGGGATGAGGTTGTAGGCCTGAAACACGAACCCGATGCGATCCCGGCGCAGGGCCGAGAGCGCGGCCCGGCCCAAGCCGCCCAAGTCCCGGCCGTCCACCCGCACGATCCCGGCAGATGGTTTATCTAAGGCGCCGATGAGGTTCAGCGCCGTGGTCTTGCCCGAGCCCGACGGGCCGCACAGGGCCGTCAGCTCCCCTTTTTTTATGCTGAGGCTCAGATCTCGCAGGGCCGTCACCTCGAGCTTTCCCTGCTTGTAGTTCTTCGTCACCGCCTCGAGCTCGACCACGTCCTCGTTTTTGACCGATCCCATATGCTCACCTCGCTTCTACGCGTCTCAAACCAGACGAATCGCCTCCACCGGCTCCACGCGGCCGGCCCGCAGGGCGGGATATAACCCGGACAACATGGTGGCGAGCACCACGAACCCGACAATCGCGAGCAAGCTTTCCGGGTAGATCGCGACCTTGACGAGGCTGTCCACCGCCACCCCGGCCACCTCGGCCTGGCCCTCTCCGAGCGCCGCTGAAAAATCGATCCCCCGCTCGTGAAGATAGTAATACGGCCCCGCGGTCACCGCCGCCCCGGTGAGGAGCCCCAAGAGGGCTAACCACAGGCTCTCGAACACCACCATGGCAAAGACGCGAAAAGGGGAAAAACCCACCGCGATCATCACGCCCAGCTCCCGGGTTCGCTCCATCACGCTGACGAGCAGGGTGTTGAAGATCCCCGCCGCGATGAGGAGCAAGATGATGCCCTCCAGCACGAAGGTGGAGTTGACCTTCATGGCGATAAAGCCCGCGAGATCCGGCTGAACCTCGCTCCAGGTGAGCACCGCGACGCTGTCATCCACCTTTAACCGCAACGCCTCGGCCACCTGCGCGCTGCGGCGCTGGTCGTCTATGAAGACCGCGAGCCCGGTCGCTTCGTCTCTTTCGTAGCCCAAGAGCTTCTGCATGGTGCCGAGGGGCAAAAGAGCCAAGGCGCCGTCCACGCTCGGCGCTCCGGTGCGCACGATCCCCGAGACCCGCCCGAGCCCCGAGACGATCTCGCCTTGGGAATCGGTCAGCGTGTAGACCACCTTACCGCCCATGCGCGCCCCGAGGTTCTCGGCGAGCACCTCACCCAAGATGATCCCTTTGTCGTCCGCTTTCTTGAACGGCGCTCCCTCGACGAGCGCGTCCAGCACGGACAGGCTCTTCTCATCCTCGACAGCGGGGTCGTAGGCGATAAAA
>JAABTR010000820.1 GCA_011389755.1 Deltaproteobacteria bacterium
GCTTCGAGGCGCGAAGCGAGCGGCGCGTCCCCGGGCAAGAGCGCGTCGAGCCGCTCCTTCGCCTTCTCGAAGACAGCGATGTCGTGCGATCTAAGCTCAATATCGTACAGCCGGTCGAGCTCCTCCTCCAAGGACAGCTCGTCTCCTGCGAGCCGCGCCACGTGAGCCTCGACCGCGACGAGCTGGGCGTGCAGGTAGTCGCGGCGCGCTGACGGCGGCTCGGCCGCGACCCGCTCGATGAGCGCGCCGGCTTCGCCCCGCAGAGCCTCGAGTTGAATCGGCTCTCGCTGGTCGGCTCGCTCGCGCCAGGCGGCGGGCCCGTAGAAGGCGTCCACATAGTCGGCGTCGTGGCGCCCCACCTTGAGGACGAGGTGCACGTATTTCTCGGCGATGCGGTTCATGGCGCTGCCTGGGCCTTTCGCCGGGCTCGCCGCTTTCTCCACCGGCGAGCTGGGTGGCGCCGCCGTCTTCGCGCACCCGACCGCCGCGAGCGCGGCGCAGGCGAGGAGGGGCGAGGCATAACGACCGAAGTTTCTTTGGCGCCTGGACATGAATCGGGACATAATCTGTGGCTTCCTCTGGTTCAGTGTTTCGGACGCCAAAGAGTCGCGCCGCAGCATGACCGCTGTCAACGAGAATTCGTCCCGAGAGCGAGTCGGCCGACGAGCTCCCTAGACGTCGTAGCCCCGAGCGCGCAGGTGGCTCAAGATCCTGCCTAAGTCCTCGAGGGTCCTTGGGTCGGCGTCGGTGCCCGGGTGGCGCTGCCTCGTCGTCTCGATGAGACCGCGCCGGGCGAGGATGTTCTTGCGCAGGGAGACCCCGAGGCCCGGCTGGAACTCGAACCGGATGAGCGGGAGGATGTCGTAGAAGAGCGCGGCGGCGGCGTCCACATCCCCTGCCCGGTGCTTATCATAAAGCTCGACGAGCAATTCGGGATAGGCAAAACCGGTCATGATCCCGACCGCCCCGCGATTCAGCTCTTCGAGGGCGTACATGCCGCCGAGGGCGCCGAAGACCCCCAGCCCATCGCCCAGCGCCGCCCGCAGGCGGTCCATCTTGGGGCCGGTGGGCGGGTCCTCGAGCTTTATGAACTCCACCTGTTCGATCTCACGGGCCATCTTCTCGATGAGCTCCACCGACATCGATATCTTTGTGGCCGCCGGGTAGTCGTGCACCACGACCGGCGCGCCCGCGTCTTGGGCGACCTGCTTCGTGTACTCGAAGATCACCGCGTCGCTTTGCACCGGTGGGGGCCCGAGCAAGATGGCGTCCGCGCCGAGCTCCACCGCCCGCCGCGCCGCCTTGGCCGCGAGCCTTGTCCCGGCCGCCCGCACCCCCACCACCAGCTGGTGCTCAGGTGGCAGCGCGCCGCGAAAGGTGCGAATGACGAGGTCGCGCTCTGCCTCGTCGAGCTTGTGCCCCTCCCCCATCACCCCGAGCACGGCCAGCCCCGAGACCCGGCTGTCCACCATGAAAGCGGTCAGGCGTTCGATGCTTCGCGTGCAGACGCCGCCGCCTTCGTCGAACGGGGTCGGGACTATCGGATAGATTCCAGCGAGCTTCATAGGCACCCTTTCTAATTCGCAACTGTCTACGTGCCCGATTTTTGAGCCGGCGACAATAAAATTCGAATTACCAACAAATCCATAGTGTTAAAACAATATTTTCATTCTGTGATTTTTTTCACTTGATCCTTCCCACGGAAAGGGTAAACATACCACCAGGCTTTGCTGTGATTTATTTCACAAAGACGCCACAGGCTGAAGACCTTCGGTTTTCACTCAGCGAGGTGACAGATGAGCACAAAGCAGCACGAGGCCGTCGAACGGATTTTCAAGCAGAGCAAGGGCGCCTCTCGGGACACCTTGATCCCACTTCTCCAAAAGATCCAAGAGGCCGAGGGGTATTTGTCGAAAGAGTCCATCTCGCGGCTCGGTCGCGAGCTCGGGTTGCCGGCGAGCAAGATCTTCGGCGTCGCCACTTTTTACAATCAATTTCGCTTCACGCCAAAGGGCAGGCACCACTTCATGGTCTGCCGGGGCACGGCCTGCCACGTAAAGGGCTCGGCCAAGCTGCTCGACGAGCTGTCGAACGAGCTCGGCATCGAGCCCGGCCAGACCACCCGGGACAGGGTGTTCTCCCTCGAGGCGGTGGCCTGCCTGGGCGCCTGCGGGATCGCCCCGGTGGCGTGCGTGGATGGGGAGTTCCACTCCAAGGTCACCCCCAAGAGGCTCGACGCCATCATCAAAGACTGCAAGGCGAGGGAGGCGTGAAGATGTCCACTCCTGATACAAAAATCCACGGGTGCTGGCTCGCGCCCTCTTCGCCGAGCCCGAGACTCCTCGAGGGTCTGGGCGGCGGGCCGTGGTGTTCCAACGGGCTGCCCGCCGACGTGCCCGAGACGGTGGCGCGCCTGCGCCGCGAGGACGTGAGCAAACCGGTGGTGTTCGTGGGCACCGGGACGTGCGGGCTGGGCGCCGGGGCGGGCAAGACCCTCGAGGCGGTGCGGGCGTATCTCGCAAAAAAGAATATCGACGCCGACGTGATCGAGGTGGGGTGCTTGGGGCTCTGCTCAGAAGAGCCGATTGTGGACGTGCAGCTTCCCGGGCGACCGCGGGTGTCGTTCTCCACGGTGGAGGCCGAGGATGTGGCCGCCCTCTTGGCCGAGGTGCTGACCGG
>JAABTR010000821.1 GCA_011389755.1 Deltaproteobacteria bacterium
GTCTACGTGGGGGCCGAGGCCGAGGTTCGGCTTACCAACAGCATCCTGTACGACGACCACGGCGTCGAGCTCCACATCGAGGAGGACGAAGACGCGACCGTCGACGTCAAAAACTGCATCATCGAAGGTGGCTACGACGGTGAAAACGTGATCGACGACAACCCCTTGTTCATCGGCGCCGTCAACCTGCGGCTCCAAGGCGGCTCCCCGGCCATCGACGCCGGACGGCAAGCAGGGGCCCCCGATCGAGACTTCGACGGCGCCCCCCGGCCCGCCGGTCAGGGAGTGGATCTGGGCGCCTTCGAGCACCAGGGGCCGTAAGCCCACAAGCGGCTTCAAGGCGCCTTCTCGAAAACCCCGAAGGTGCCGGTCAGGCGGCTGAAACCGGTGCTGTAGATGTTCGAGCGGTTTCCCTCGTACATGAGGGGATGGCTGACACGCTTGGCCTCTCCACCAAAATAAAACCGTGTCATCGACTCGCTCATCATGGCGGACGCCAGGCCCGAGCGGTTGTGCACGCTGTCGGGGTGGACAGCGGTGAAAAGATGGATCAGGGTGTCTCGCTTTCGGTGCGCGAGGAACTTGGCCTTGGCGACGAGGTTCGTGTTGCCGCTCATGGCGATGAGCGCTTTTGCATAGTCGAAGCAGTGCACCATGAAGGCTTGGTGCTCGCCATCTTTGAGCCAAAAGAGGATCTGGCCCTTCTTGACGAGATGCTCAAGCCCCCCGAATAGAAACTCAAACTCTTCGAAGCTCAGCGAATAGACTCCAAAGTGGTGCGCGAAGGCCGCGTCGGCGATCCGGTGGATCACGCGGAGCTCTTCTCGAAATCGAGCGGGATCGTTGAGCCTCGTTTTGTATCCCATCTCCTCGACGCGCCCCAAGCGCTTGGCCCAGGTGCGGTGCCTTTGCCGCGCCACTTGGAGGTGCTCCTTGGACTCGAGGTCCACCTGCCGAGAAAACCATCTCTTGCTCAGCTCGAAGCCGTACTTGGAGAACAGCTCGGGATAATAGGGCCAATTCGCAGGATCCCCGAACGTCGGCTCCGCGTCGTGCTGATCGATGCGAAACCGGTAGGTGGTCCAGACCGAGCCGTTCATGGGCCCGCAAACCCAATTGCACCCATTTTGGGCGAGCCACGCGAACGCTTCGTCGAGCAGCGCCGCCGCGACGAGGTAATCGTCGATGCATTCGAAGCACCCCACCGTCCCGGCGCGGCGATCTTCGGTGTCCATCTTCGGGTTTACGAACGCCGCGATGCGCCCCACGACCCGCTTTGCCCGCTTCGCCAGAAAGTATCGCCCCTTGCCGTAGCGAAAAAAGGGATTCGTGTCCTGGTCGAGCTGCTCTTTGACCGTGGCTCTAAACGGAGGAACGAACTGCTTCAAGCCGGCATTATGGAGGTACTGAAACTCGATAAAGTCGTGAAGCCGCGCTTCATCGCTGTGGTCGAACCCTTCGATTCTCATCAAGACGCTCCTCATGCCCACAAAAGGGCTCAGGCCCATCTGGGGCGCTTCAACCAAAACTTGAGCACACATCATCGAGCCGGTCAATCGAGCAGGTATCGACATCCTCACCCGCCGCGCCTTCTTCCACCGGTGTTCCGGATTGTGATAGTGTCCTGGCGACTCGATGACATCTTGGAGGTAACAAGACCGACATGGCCACGTCTCGCGGACATTGGGGTTCCAGACTCGGATTCGTGCTCGCCGCTGCCGGCTCAGCGGTGGGGCTGGGCAACCTTTGGAAGTTTCCTTACGTCACCTGGGAGAATAACGGCGGCGCCTTCGTGATCGTCTACCTGGCCGCTGTCGCCGTGCTCGGCCTGCCCATCATGATGAGCGAGATCCTCGTCGGCCGCCGGGCCCAGCTCAGCCCGGTGCCGGCGTTTGAGAAGCTCGGCGGAAGAGCCTGGTCGTCGGTGGGGTGGCTCGGGGTGCTCGCCGGCGCGGTGATACAGTCCTACTACATGGTGATCGCCGGCTGGTCGCTTTGGTCCTTCTACAAATGCGTCGGCTGGTCATTCGGTGACTACAGCCCGCCACCGGGATACTTCGAAGCGTTCCTCGCCGACGGGCCGCTGCAGGTCGGCCTCACCTTGCTGTTCACCCTCATGACCGCCGGGATCGTGTACCGCGGCATCGGCGGGGGCATCGAGCGGGCGACGAAGACGATGATGCCCATCCTCTTGGGTATCCTCATCTACTTGATGATCACGGCCTTGACCATGGAGGGGCGCGATGAGGCCCTGCGCACCATCTTTGTCCCCGACTTCACCAAGATCACCGCGAACGGTTTCCTCGAGGCCATCGGTCAGGCGTTCTTCTCGCTTTCGCTGGGCCTGGGCGCCATGATCGCCTATGGGTCGTACATCAGCAAGAAGGAGTCCGTCTTCGGATCGGCCCTGTGGGTGGTCCTGCTCGACACCGGGGTGGCGCTCGTGGCGTGCATCACCATGTTCACCATCATCTTCTCCATCCCCGGGCTCCAAGAACAGGTCTCGGGATCCACCGTGGGCATGCTCTTTGTGACCTTGCCCAAGATGTTCTACACCCACATGCCCGGCGGCGCGATCTTGGGGCCGGCGTTCTTTGTCTTGGTGGCGTTCGCGGCGCTGTCCTCCACCATCTCCTTGGGCGAGGTGGTCGCTTCGCTC
>JAABTR010000822.1 GCA_011389755.1 Deltaproteobacteria bacterium
ATCAGCTCGGGAGGTTGCGGGGATGAACGCTGACAACCGGCGTGATCTTTTTGCGCCGGGCATGACCATCGCGGATCGTTTCGAGCTCCTTCGCCCTTTGGGCAAAGGAACGATGGGAAGCTTGTGGGTTGCCCACCACAAGACCTTGGACGTCGACTTGGCGTTGAAGTTCATCGATCCTGAGCTGGTGGACCGCGCGGACTTGCGGTCTCGTTTTGCCCAGGAGGCGATGGCCGCTGCGAAGATTCGAAGCCCACACGTCGTGAGCGTGCTGGATTTCGGCGAAGCGGAGGGGAGCCAGCCCTACATCGCGATGGAGCTACTCGAGGGCGAGAGCTTGTCGGCGCGGCTCGAGCGCGATGTGCGGCTGCCCTTGCCGGACACGGCGCGGATGCTCGTGCATGCGAGCAAGGGGCTGGCGAAAGCGCACGCCCACGGCATCGTGCACCGGGACTTGAAGCCAGAGAACCTTTTTTTGAGCGAAGACGAGGACGAGGACGGGTTCGTCCTCAAGATCCTGGACTTCGGCATCGCGAAGGCATCGGCCCCGACCACGGGGTTGTTGCACCGGACGCTCACGGGACAGCTTGTCGGCACGCCTTTGTACATGAGCCCGGAGCAGGCGGTCAGCAACCCAGCGGCGCCCTCATCGGATCTGTATTCGCTCGCGAGCGTGGCCTACCACTGCCTGACGGGGAGTCCGGTTTTCGAGGTCGAGAACATTGCGTTGCTGCTCGTGAGTCTCGCCACGAAGGAGCCGCCGCCGTTGAGCAAGCACCTACCGGACGCGCCGCGGGAGCTCGAGGCGTGGTTTCGCAAGGCACTGCACAAGGATCCGGAGCAGCGATTCGAGTCGGCGCGCCAGCTTGCGGAGTCGTTTGCCGCCGCCTGCCAGGTGTCCGGGGCCGGCTCCTTGGGTAGACTGAGCCTTCCCTCGGCGCCGGGACAGCGGGCCGGAGAAAGCTGGGGAGAGGTCACCCCGCCACCCGTTCCGCACTTCAGCACACCGGTGCTTCGCACCGAAGCCACGACCGATTCACCAGCCGACCCCCCGGCCCGCACAGCGTCCGCCAAGGCCGCTTCCCTCGACGCAGGCGACACGCTCGTGGACGAGGCCATTAGGCGCGGCGACGATGCGAGTGCACGATTCTCCCCCCCGACTTCCGCTTCCGCCAGGGTCCAAGTCGTGGACAGCGCAGGCTCTCAGTCCGATTCGGAACGAGGGTCCAGCCGAGCTTTGGATGCCGCGGCGCTGGGGGTCGCCCCCACGATTCGAGACCAATCCGGCGCCATCCGAGACATGGTCGAGCGGGCCGCGGCCGAGGGCCCAGGGCAGAAACAACGGTCGCTCCCGCAACGATCTGCACCGCTCACCCCGACCGTCGAGCGGGGTCTGCCCCTGGTCGGCGAAGGCAGAGGCAACCGCATCGAGACGTTGATGTGGGTCATCGGAGCCGTGGTCGCGATCGGGACGGCGGTAGCGGTGGGATGGCTCATCGGGCGATCGTTGTGACGATCACACCTTTCCCCGCCGCGCTATTTGCGCCATGCCTGCATCATGATCGAAATTGACGGGCGACAGCTCGAACAAGAATCGCTGTGGGGCATCACCCAGCGTCTCGTGGCGTTCGATACGGTCTCCACCAACAGTAGCCTGGAGGCCGCTCGCTTCGTCGCCAACGAGCTCGACCTTCCGGGTTGGACCGTCCGCCTCCACGAGGAGCAGGCGCTTGGGGCGTCCAAGGGCAGCGTGGTCGCGGTGGCTGGTCCGCCGGAGCCGGGGGGTTTCATTCTATCCGGACACCTCGATGTCGTCCCCTTCGAATCCCAGCCTGGCTGGACCCGCGACGCGCTCACGCTAGCCCGCGACGACCAGCGCATCTATGGCCGGGGCGTGTCGGACATGAAGGCCTTCGTTGCCCAGTGTATCGTGGTCGCCAAGGCGCTCGAGCCATCGCGTCTGCAAGCCCCGGTGGCGTTGGTCTTCACGAGCGACGAGGAAGTGGGATGCCTTGGAAGCGGCCGGCTGGTGGACCATTTGCCCAGTCTCTTCGGTTCCTCCCCGGTACCTCGTCATGCGGTGATCGGGGAGCCGACCAGTTTTCGCGTTTATGGTGCGCACAAGGGGCATGTTCGATGCGCTATTCGCATCGAGGGCAGCGCGGGCCACAGCAGCCGCCCGGACCTGGGCCTGAGCGCCATTCTCGCGGCCGCTGAGGCGGTGCGCGTCATCGAGCGTTTCGCCGAAGCACGCGGGAGACAAGCCACCGAAGAGCACTGGCAGCTGTTCCCTGACTTCCCCGGTATCCCGTTCAACATCGGGACGATCGTGGGAGGTTCGGCGGTGAACATGATCGCGGAGCGCTGTGAGCTCACCCTCGGCTTCCGTCCCCGGCCGGGCGACGATCCGCATGAGTTGCTCGCGATGGTCGCTGGAGAAATTCGTTCTTCCGTAGAAGAGAAGTACCCCGGCGCGATGGTGAAGCTGGACAATGTGCAGGTCACGCCGCCGATGCATCCGGCGCCCGAGAGCCTCGTGGCCGACGTGCTGCGCGAGCTGAGCTTGGAAGCGGTGTTCTTGGGCGCTCCTTTTGCGACCGACGGAGGAAATTTCGAGCGAGCCGGGATCCGTTCCTACATCTGGGGGCCTGGAG
>JAABTR010000160.1 GCA_011389755.1 Deltaproteobacteria bacterium
GCCCGTCTTTTGGAGAAGAAAGGGCACAAGCCCCTGCTCGTCGCCGCCGACGTCTACAGGCCGGCCGCCGTCGAGCAGCTCCAGGTGCTCGGGCAGCGGCTCGATCTGCCGGTGTTCGCCCGGCTGGGCGACACCGACACGGTCAAAATCTGCCAGGATGCCATGAGCGAGGCCCGCAAGCAGCGCCGGGACGTCGTGCTGTTCGACACCGCGGGCCGCCAGACCGTCGACGACGCTTTGATGCAGGAGCTGTTCGACATCAAAAAGACGGTCAAGCCCAAGAACATCTTGTTGGTCGCCGACGCCATGATCGGTCAGGACGCCGTGACCACGGCGAAGGAGTTCCACGAGCGGCTCAACCTGTCGGGGGTGGTGCTGACCAAGCTCGACGGCGATGCCCGCGGCGGCGCCGCCTTGTCTATCAAGGAGTTCACCGGCGCGCCCATCAAGTACGTCGGCATGGGCGAGGGCCTCGACAAGCTCGAAGAGTTTCGACCCGACGGCATGGCCTCGCGGGTGCTCGGCATGGGCGACATCGTGGGGCTGGTCAAGGACTTCGAGCAGGTCATGGACACCGAGAAGGCCGAGGTGGACGCCAAGCGGATGCTCCAAGGCCAGTTCAACATGTTCGACTTCCTCGAGCAGATCCGCGCCATCAAAAAGATGGGCTCTTTGGGCGATCTCCTCGAGAAGCTCCCGTTCTTCCAGGACGGGATGCCCGAGGGGCTCAATGTCGACGATGGCGAGCTCGTCAAGATAGAGTCGATCATTCAGTCGATGACAAAGAAAGAGCGCCACGAGGTGTCGCTCTTTGAAAAGCAGCCCAGCCGGATCCAGCGCGTGGCGAAGGGGTCGGGGCGCGAGCCCAAGCAGGTCAAAGATCTCATCGACCGCTTCAAGACCGTTCGCGACATGATGGGCAACATCGGGGCTCAGGCGGGCATGCTCAAAAAGATCCCCGGGATGCGCCAGCTGGCTATGGCCCGCAAGCTCAAGGGCGCTATGCAGGGAGGCGGCATGCCTGGGATGCCGGGGATGCCTGGGATGCCGGGGATGCCATCGGGACCGATGGGAGATCTGGGACACGAGATGCTCCAAGCGGCGGTCGCGGACTCTCCGGGGGCGCAGGGGGCTCGTCGCACCAAGTCCGCCAACGACAAGGTCAAGTCCAAGCGCAAGAGGCAGCAGGCCAAGAAATCCCGGAAGAAAGCGCGCCGCTAAACCGGGAGCAGTTCGCAGGTCTTGTCTCGCTCGGGGGAAAACGTTGTCCGAAGCTTCGCCGGCGTCGCCTGGGCATGGTATCTTTCGATCTTAAAAAAACGAGGTGGAAGCTTGTCAAACCATGCTCGATGTTGCGCCTGGCTCATGGCTGCCTTCTTTTTCTCAGCGGGATTTTTTCCGTCGTCTGTTTTGGCAAAAGACGAGATGACCGCGAAGGAAAAAGAAGAAGCGCTCAATTATTTCAAAAAGGGCTCGAGCGCGTTTGAAGAAGAGGACTACCGGCGGGCCATCGATTGGTTCCGCAAGTCTTTCGAGCTCGCCCGCTCCCCGGAGCTCGTCTACAATATCGGTCGCTGTTACGAGGAGCTGGGGCAGACGGATCAAGCCATCTACCACTACGAGATGTATCTGAGGTTCTACCCCACCTCCGAGGAGGCCGAGGAGGCTCGGCACCGCATCAACATGCTGCGGGAGGTCGACGAGCGCGGCCCCGACGAGGCGCAGCCTCCCCCGGCACAGGGAGAGGAAGAGTCACTCGCCGAGGTGGAGCCAGGCGCCGTCACCGTCACACAGGACGCCACGTGGTACTCCGACCTCGCCCTTTTGTGCGGTCTCAGGTTCGCGGTGGGACTCTCCGAGCCCACCGACGCACCGGTTTTGGGGCTGGGCATCGGTGGAGAGTTGCCGATACACGAGTGGCTGACCGCGTGGGCCGATTTTTTCTTCGGCGGCTACTTGGGCGAAGAAAAGCGAGGGCTCATCACAAAGTTAGACCGCCCCAAAAGCCAGGTGGGCTTCGCGGCCGGGTTGGGGACCCGGTGGAACGCCTCGGAGCTTTTGACCTGGGGACTCGGCGTGGGGTTCTCAATAGCCTCCGTCTCTTTGGAGCACACGAGGCTGACCTGGCCCGCCGGTGAGGTCTTCGCTTCCGGAGTCTATAGGATAAAGGGCGGCTGGGGGATCACCGCGCGGCTGTTTGGGATTTTCGGGCCGCTCTACGGCGGTCCGGCCGCCGAGACTGGGGTGGAGATCGGTATCATGGGCGGCGTCAGCTACACATTCGGCACGGGTTCCGAAGGATAGACCACCCATGGAGAGGGTCTTTATCGGACTCGGGAGCAATCTGGGGGATCGCGCGGCCAACCTGCGCGGGGCCCTGGACTGGATGCGCGGCCGGCGGGGCATGCGCATCATCCGTGTCAGCAACTTTTTAGAGACGCCCCCCTGGGGCCTGACCGACCAGCCCCCGTTTCTCAACGCGGTCGCGCTCATCGAGACCGATATCCCACCCCTCGCGCTGCTCGACAGTCTCAAAAGCGCCGAGGCGCAGCTCGGACGAAGACTGGGGGAGCGCTGGGGGCCTCGAGTCATCGACTTGGACATCCTCCTCTACGGAGATGCCATCGTCGAGCACCCGCGGCTCGTCATCCCCCACCCCCAGCTGCTCAACCGAGACTTCGTCGTCTCCCAGCTCCTGGAGGTTGATCCCGACATCGTCTTCCCGGGGCGGGGTGTCCTCCTTCGCGAGCTGTGCTAAAAAAGGCGGCACGCGAAGTATCGGCGAGCAAAACAATCAAGAACGAAACCCCAAGTTTCAAAAATGCAAAGTCACATCCAGAGGCATTAAATTTTCGCCCAAATGCTGTTTCAAACTGGAATGGGTATTGAATTTTTGATTGCGCGTTGTTATAGGCTAGAAATATCCTTGAAGACGAATGTTTTGCTCTGTTACGCAAACACCAATCGTATCAACCAATTAGGGAGAGGAAAAAGAGAAATGAACACGGGCACAGAAACGACAAATGATCCCATCGAGACGGTCGAAGAGCTGGCACAGGAGCTGATGCGTCAGCTGGATTTGCTCAGCGGCAGCAAGGTGCAGGAGGATATTTCCTATGGCCAATACAAGGTGATATCGGTGATCCACAACCATGGACCGATATCGGTTGGCAACCTCGGGCGCCTTGTCGGTTCGGCCCAGAGCACCACCTCGGAGATGGTCGCGCGTCTGACCAAGGCGGGCCTCGTCACCAAAGTTCGGGGTCCGTACGACGGGCGCGTTGTCATGGTCGAGCTCACCGAGCAAGGTCGTCAGCTCATGCGCCGCCGCCGCAAGAGAGTTCGGGAGGGGTACCAGTCTCTCTTTGCGCGGTTAAACGGCGACGAGCAGGGCTCCTTCGTCGGTGCTTTGCGCGATCTGAACAACCTGCTTCAAAAATCCCAATCGGCAGACGCGTGAAACCAAAGGCAGCCCGTCCGTTCCCACCGCGCGCTTCCTCTTTCGCAGCACCTCATCGAACCGGCGCTCGAGGGCCTGGCCCTGACAGGCGCGCCGGGACTCTTTGCGGGGGCTTGGCTTGCCCGCACAATCTAGTTGCGAAGAGCGGTCGGCGCAATCTCAGGAAAAAGTTTTTTAAGCGATATGGATTCTTGGGGGGCGGTCAAGAAATACCCTTCGGCTTGCGCGCGGCTCGCAAGCCGCTAAACCGATAGAGATAGTTTCGATCCGTCAAGGAGCGATGAATGAGCCAGCATTTCGTATTTTTGGGCGAGCCGGGCCCGGACGCACCGGCGATGCTGCGCGCGTTGAATGACGCGGGGTTGGCCCCCAGGCGCATGCAGATAACCGAAGACCTAAGGTCCCAGCTCGCCGAAGCCTCGCCCGCCGCGGTCGTTTTCGGGCCCGAGATCCAAGATCGCGCGGGGCTGGTCGCTTCTTTGCGTGAGTCCTCGGCCCTGACCAGCGTCCCGTTCATCGGCCGGGTCGCGAAGCCGCTGCCGGCCGCCTTGTCGCAGGCGTTCCGCGACGGGATGGACGAGTACTACCTCGACGGGTGCGCGGTGCAGTTCACCGAGCTGGCGAGCACCCTGGGGCAAGGCGACGGCGTCTCGACCGTCCGAGCTCCGGCGGGTCAGGTGATTTTGGCGCACCCCGAGAGGCTGGAGAGGGTGCGCTTGGGCGCCGTTTTGCGGCGCAACGGCTATGACACGCACTTCGCCGGGAGCGCCGAAGAGCTGCGCGGCGCTCTCGTCGAGAAGCGTCCCCGGGCAGTGGTGGCCTCCACGAGCCTCCCTGGGGCGCCTGTGGTGGAGATCGTCTGTGAGCTCGACGGAACCGAGCTGCAGACGATTCCGTGGGTGTTGGTGGCGCCTGAAGAGCTCATCGAGGCGACGAGCGACGCGTTGCCCATGCAGCCGCAGTCGCGAATTCTCGAAGAAGGCACCGATGTGGAGGGGCTCACCTTTTTGATGAACGAGATGCTCACGCCTCCGCCGGTCGGGGCGCGTCGTTCTCCTCGGCTGCTCTTCGGAGCTCCCGCCACGTTCGTGCACGAGGGCGGTGACGTGACCTTCTATGGATATGTCTACAACGTCAGTATGGGCGGAGTCTACATCCGCTCCCT
>JAABTR010000161.1 GCA_011389755.1 Deltaproteobacteria bacterium
GCGGATGACCGTGGAGTTTCAGCCCCCCTTCGGCCGGGGCCGCGTGGTCGCCGATGCGCAGGTCTGTTGGGTCAAGAGGCTCGGCGACACGGGCGGCGCGGCATCCCCCCCGGGGATGGGGATACAGTTCTCCACCATGGACGTGGCCGATGATGCCGGGTTCGAGGCGGGATACAAGCGGCTGCTCGACCAGAGCCAGGAGACGCCGAGCAAGCTGTCTCACGCGCCCACCGCGCTGTAGTCCACCTTCGTCTCTTCTCGTCCTTTCACAAAAAAAATGCAGCGTCGGAGCATTCCTTGATTTTCTGGCCGTGCCGGGCTAGATCGACGAGTTCATCGGGCAATCAGGAAGGGCCCGTCAATCGAGGAGGTGATGAGTGACTTCCACTCTCAATCGTATCAGCCCGGTCGTGGCAGAGCTCTTTGTGGAGATCCCGGCGGATGACGTCAAGAAGGCCTTGAACAAGGCGTACACGGATCTCGGCCGAACAGCGCGCGTCAGCGGATTTAGGCGCGGCAAGGTGCCGCGGAACGTGCTCAAGCAGATGTTTGGGCAGGCGGTCCGCGCCGATGTGGCCGGAGATCTGGTGTCCGAACACTCTCGGACAGCCATCGAGGAGCACGGGGTCGTCCCGATCTCCAAGCCGAACGTGGATGCTAAGCCGCTCGCGGAGAACGAGGGGTTTTCTTTCAAGATTCAGTTCGAGACGCGCCCTGAGCTCGACGCCGTCTCTTACGATGGGATCGAGCTCGACCGCTACCAGGTCGAGGTGACCGCCGAGATGGTGGAAAAGGAGCTCGAGAGCCTGCGGTCCTCCACGGCCGAGGTCGTCGATCTCGAGGAGCCGAGGCCGGCCGCCAAGGGAGACCTGGTCAAGTTCAACTTGAAGCGCTGGGAAGAGGGCAAGTGGGAAGAGATAAAAGGGGAGCAGGAGCTCGTCTTGGGTGAAGGAAGAGCCATGGAGGCCGTCGAGGACGCCCTCGAGGGCGTCGAGGTCGGGCAGGAGAAGGTTATCGACCTGGGCTCCGAGAGCGAGATGGAGGAAAACCGGCGCCGCATTCTGGTCAATGTGACGGCGGTCCAAGGTCGCAAGCTCCCCGCGCTCGACGATGAGCTGGCCAAGGATGTCGGTGACTTCGAAACCCTCGACGCGCTCAAAAAAGATATCGAGCGGCGTCTCCTCGAGAACATGGAGGAGGCCGAGCAGCGTCGCCTCCAGCGGTCGTTGTTCGACGCCTTGAGGGAGAAAAACGAGGTCGATCTTCCCCCATCACTGGTCGCGCAGCAGACCATGCAGCTTCAGATGCAGCTCTTCCAGCTCGCCGGCGCTCAGGCGTTTGATGGGGAGAAGCAAAAAGAGCTGTTCGAAGACGCGAAGGAAACCGCGGGGAAAATGATTCACCAAGAGCTCTTGATGCTCGAAATCGCCCGTCTGGAAAACATCGAGGTTTCCGACGAACAGGTGGACGCCGAGATCGAAAAAATGGCCGCGGATAAAGGCCTGCCGTTGCCCATGCTCAAGGCGGAATATCAAAAAGACGACCGGGTAGATCAGCTTCGCCATTCGCTGCTCGAGAAGAAGGTTTTTGATTTTGCTGTCGCGAAGGTTAAGATCACACAGAAACCGCAGCCTGCGGCAGAGGATGCCGACGAGTAAGGGCGAAAAGCGGCACAAGAAAACCGAAAGGAACCAAAATGAACAAGCGCCGTAGTCTTCCAGAGGCCGCGTTCATTCCGTATCCGCAGGTCGTCGAGCAGACTCACCGCGGAGAGCGGAGCTGGGACATATTCTCCAGGCTGCTAAAAGATCGCATCATCTTTCTCGGAACGCCGATCTCCGACGAAGTCTCAAACCTGATCGTCGCGCAGATGCTCTATCTGGAGTCGGATGATCCGGAAAAAGAGATCGTTTTGTATCTCAACTCTCCGGGCGGCTCGGTCAACGCGGGGATGGCGCTTTACGACACGATGCAGTACGTGCGCTGCCCAATTGCGACGGTTTGCATCGGGCAGGCGGCTTCCATGGCCGCCGTGATCCTAGCGGCGGGCAGCAAGGGGCGCCGGCTGGCGCTTCCCCACAGCCGCGTGATGCTTCACCAGCCCCTCGGAGGAGTTCAGGGGCAGGCGTCGGACATCGAGATACACGCCAAGGAGATCATCAGGTTGCGCAAGTCGATAAACGCCATCTTGGCCCAGCATACGGGCCGGGATTTGGACAAGATCTCGTCGGACACGGACAGGGACTTCATCATGACCGCCGATGAGGCGGCGTCTTACGGTATCGTGGACGACGTGATGAAATCCCGCGAACACGAAGAGTGATGAGCAGCTATCGAGGCCGTGAGGTTGCGAGCTGCGCCTGGTGTCATATAATGACATTTAATGGAAGTACGATGCAGAGGTGATTTGTGAGTCGCGGTAGA
>JAABTR010000162.1 GCA_011389755.1 Deltaproteobacteria bacterium
AGAGGGAATGAAAGGCCGACATTGACGTGTTCTTTTTGCGGCAAGAGCCAAAAAGAGGTTCGCAAGCTGATCGCAGGACCGACAGTTTATATCTGCGACGAATGCATCAGCCTGTGCAATGACATCATCGCCGAGGAGCTTGGGGCTCAGGAGCAGTCGGATGCCAACCGCGAGCTTCCCAAGCCGGCGGAGATAAAAAAGACCCTCGACGAGTACGTCATCGGGCAAGAGCGCGCCAAACGGGTTTTGTCGGTTGCTGTCTACAATCATTACAAGAGGATAGACAGCAAGGTCACGGCGGATAACATCGAGCTGCAAAAATCGAATATCTTGCTGCTCGGGCCCACCGGTTGCGGCAAGACCGAGCTCGCCAAGACGCTCGCGCGCATCCTCAACGTGCCCTTCGCCATAGCCGACGCCACGGCTCTGACCGAGGCGGGGTACGTCGGTGAGGACGTCGAGAACATCATCGTTCAGCTGTTGCAGAACGCGGACCACGACATTGAGCGGGCTCAGCGGGGCATCATCTATGTGGATGAGGTCGACAAGCTGTCTCGCAAGAGCGACAACCCTTCGATCACCCGAGACGTGTCGGGGGAAGGCGTCCAGCAAGCGCTGCTCAAGCTGATTGAGGGGACCGTGGCGAACGTGCCGCCCAAGGGGGGACGAAAGCATCCACAGCAGGACTTTTTGCAGGTGGACACCACCAACATCCTGTTCATCTGCGGTGGAGCTTTCCACGGTCTCGAAAATGTCGTCGAGGCGCGCATCGGCAAAAAGACCATCGGTTTCGGCGCCGACATCAAGAGCGCGAGCGAGAAGCCCATCGGCGAGCTTTTGAAGGAGGTCCAACCCGAGGATCTCCTCAAGTACGGGCTCATACCCGAGTTCGTCGGTCGCTTGCCGGTGATAGCGACTCTCCACGAGCTGGGCGAAGACGCCCTCGTGGAGATCTTGTCCAAGCCCAAGAACGCTCTTATCAAGCAGTACGCAAAGCTGCTGGAGATGGACGGCGTCGCGTTGACCTTCACCGAAGAGGCCTTGGCCGCCGTGGCCCGGGCAGCGATGGAGAGATCCACCGGTGCACGAGGCCTGCGATCGGTCCTGGAGTCTTCGATGCTCGATTTGATGTTCGAGCTGCCTTCCATGGACGGCCCCCGTGAAGTCGTCATCAACGAGGACACCATAACCAAGGGCGAGAGGCCGCTGGTGGTCTTCGAAGAAGATGATGAAGCCAAACCGGCCTGAACGTAGACGACGCCTTCCCCTTGCAGTAAATAGGAATCATAGATAGAACATCAGCCCCTGCTTGGGATAAGGGAGTATCATGGGTATTATCGACGATAGATTTTCCAGCAGCAAAGGGCGCAGCGTTCCGCTGTTGCCTCTTCGAGATATCATCGTTTTCCCCCACATGGTCGTTCCGCTTTTCGTAGGACGCGAGAAGTCGATAGCGGCGCTGGAGGATGCGATGAAGCACGAGAAGGATATTCTTCTCGTGGCTCAAAAAAAAGCAAAGACCAACGATCCAGGCTCGGAGGAGATCTTCTCGGTGGGGACGCTCGGGACCATCGTCCAGCTGCTCAAGCTGCCCGACGGGACCGTCAAGGTGCTCGTCGAGGGTAAGAGCCGCGCTCGCATCGTCCGCTACCTGTCCGAGGAGCGCTTTTTTCACGTGGAGTTCGAGCCCCTCGAAGAGCGCGTGGAGTCGAGCGTGGAGCTCGAGGCGCTCATGCGCTCGGCCCAGAGCACCTTCGAGACCTACATAAAGCTCAACAAGCACATCCCGCCGGAGATGCTCATGACGGTGCAGGGGATCGACGATCCCTCGCGGCTCGCCGACACCATCGTCGTGCATCTGTCCTCCATCAAGCTCGATGAGCGCCAGAAGATCCTAGAGAACTCCGATCCCGCGGATCGCCTCGAGCGGCTCTATGAGCTGATGCAAAACGAGATTGAGATCCTCCAGGTCGAAAAGCGCATCCGCACGCGGGTCAAGAAGCAGATGGAGAAGACCCAAAAGGAGTACTACCTCAACGAGCAGATGCAGGCGATCCAACGAGAGCTCGGCGAAAAGGACGAGTTCCGCTCCGAGCTGCAGGAGATCGAAGACCGCCTGAAGAAGAAAAAGGGCATCACCAAGGAGGCCCTGGAAAAAGGGCGACGGGAGCTCAAAAAGCTGCAGATGATGTCTCCGATGAGCGCCGAGGCCACCGTGGTCCGCAACTACCTCGAGTGGATCACCGAGCTGCCTTGGGGCGAGAAGACAGACGAGCGTTACGACCTCGAGGAGGCCGAGCGCATCCTCGACGAGGACCACTACGGCCTCAAGAAGATCAAAGAGCGGATCCTCGAGTACCTGGCGGTCCAGGCCCTGGTGGGCAAGCTCAAAGGTCCAATTTTGTGCTTTGTGGGGCCTCCGGGGACCGGTAAGACCTCGCTGGCCAAGTCGGTGGCGCGGGCCACCGGGCGCAAGTTCATCCGGCTGTCCTTGGGCGGCGTCAGGGACGAGGCCGAGATTCGCGGCCACAGGCGCACCTACATCGGCGCCCTCCCGGGCAAGATCGTGCAGTCGCTGCGCAAGGTGGGCACCAGCAACCCCGTGTTCCTGCTCGACGAGGTGGACAAGATGAGCTCCGACTTTCGGGGCGATCCGGCCTCGGCGCTCTTGGAGGTTTTGGACCCGGAGCAGAACTACATGTTCAGCGACCACTACCTCGATCTCGACTACGACCTCTCGGATGTGATGTTCATCACCACCGCCAACGTCCTGTCGGGTATCCCGCTGCCGCTCCAGGATCGGATGGAGATCATCGAGCTGTCGAGCTACACCGAGTTCGAGAAGCTCAACATCGCCGTGCGTTACCTGGTGCCGCGTCAGCGCAAAGACACCGGCATCGAGGAGGTGGATCTGCAGCTGAGCGAAGGCGGCCTGCGCACCGTGATCAACCACTACACCCGGGAGGCCGGGGTGAGGAACCTCGAGCGGGAGATCTCCTCCATCTGTCGAAAGGTTGCCCGCAAGGTGGTCGTCGACGGAAAGGAGCAGACCATCGAGATCGGCGCCCGCGACGTCCCCAAGTACCTGGGCGTGCCCAAGTTCTCGGTGGGGAAAAAAGAGGAAGAGGATCGCATCGGCCTGGTCAGCGGTCTGGCCGTGACCTCCACCGGCGGCGATCTCCTCCCCACGGAGGTTTCGATCGTTCCGGGCAAGGGCAAGCTCATGCTCACGGGGCGTCTCGGCGACGTGATGCAGGAGTCGGCGCAGGCGGCCATGTCCTACGTCCGCTCGCGGGCCGCTCTTTTGGGCTTGGACGAGGAGTTCTACCAAAAGCTCGACATCCACGTGCACTTCCCCGAGGGCGCGGTGCCCAAGGACGGACCTTCGGCCGGTATCACCACGGCGACCTGCCTGGTGTCGGCCCTGACGAAGGTGCCGGTGCGCTCTGACCTGGCGATGACCGGCGAGATCACCTTGCGGGGGCGCGTCCTGCCCATCGGTGGGCTCAAGGAGAAGATCCTGGCGGCGCACCGGGGGAGGGTGCGCACGGTGATCCTCCCCAAGGAGAACCGCAAGGACATCCACGAGATCCCTTCGCGGGTGCTCAAGGTCATGAAGCTCATCCTCGTCGACCACATGGACGAGGTCCTCTATGCGGCCTTGGCTGATGAGTCGATCGCCGAAAGATTCGGGACCAACGCAGACGTGCTGGTCTACGAAAAGGGCCGCCTGCTCCAGAGCGAGGAAGGCGAAGCAGCCCCCAAGGCGGGGAAAGAGCCCTCCCAGCCGTCCGCCACCCCCAAAAACTCTCCCACAGCCAACGGCTGAGCGCCCGGGTGCGTCGGGTCTTCCGAGAACCGGGGGCATCTCCACAAAACGGGCGTCCGACGCTCTGCTTCGGCTTTTTTTGTTTTCTCGCGGCTGCGCTCCCACTTTCGCTCCCTCTTGAGCTCGCAGCTCAAGCGGCGCTGCCCCACGGTGCGACCCCTCCCATGACCCATGGCGCGGCGCATCTCGTGGAGGGCACCCAAGCGGCGTCGCCCTGGAGCTGGCACGCGCGGGTTCGATTGCAGACCGCCGTGGCGAGGCGCGAAGCGCAGGACGCGACCTTGCTCCGGGGCGACCTGACCGCGGGGCTTGGCCTCTTGGGCGGGCTGGAGCTCGGGATCGGGCTGCCTGCCGGCCGCCTGCTGAGCTCCGATCGGAGCTTCGACGGGGGGCAGCGCCGGGCGCCTGGAGGCTTTGGCCTGGGGGATCTCTATGTCGGGCTTTTGTGGAGCATCAAGGCCGCCGAGCGTGGCGGCTTCGGGCTGCTGGCCGGGGGCAGGGCCTTTTTCCCCACCGGGACCGGGGATCGCATGCTCTCGAGTGAGGTCTACGGGGGCGAGGGCTTCGTGGCCATGTCGTTTCAGGCCCTCGCCACGACGCTCTCGGTGAATCTGGGTTATCGCGTGCGCGGCGGCGATCTCGGGCCGCTCCCCAGCTGGAACGAGCTGCTGTGGCGGGCGGCCATACGGGTGCCGCGAAAGGAAGATCACGCCTGGTCGCTGTTCGCGAGCGGATCGGTGCCCGCCGAGCCCGAGGGGTTCGACGTGGCTGACGCGCCGGCTGTCGTCGTAGGCGGCGGCGTGGACTTGCCCCTGAGCCGCGCCCACCGGGTGGAGCTGTTCATGGCCGCCGGGGTCGAGGGGGCCACCGCGGCGACGGTGCTCGCCGGGGTCACCTTTCACAGGTTGCCGGTAAAAACGGACGAAGACGAAGACGGCGTCCCGGTTTGGAGAGACGAGTGCCCCTTGTTGCCCGAAGACTACGACGGTTTTCGCGACGAGGACGGCTGCCCTGACTTGGACAACGATCGGGACGGGTGGCCCGACGACGAGGACGCCTGTCCCCTGACTCCGGCCGCCGACGACTTCTCCGAGGACGGCTGCTAAGAGCCCCGGTGAGCTTACTTCTTGAGCTGTAGCCCCAGCTCCTCGAGCTGCGCGCCGTCGACCTGTGAGGGCGCCTGGGTCATCAGGCAGGCGGCGCGGGTCGTCTTGGGGAACGCGATCACGTCGCGGATGGAGTCGCTGCCCACGAGGATGGAGATGAGCCGATCGAAACCGAAGGCGAGGCCGCCATGGGGCGGGGCCCCGAACGACAGCGCGTCGAGCAGGAAGCCGAACTTGGCGCGGGCCTCTTCTTCTTCGATCCCGAGCGCTCGAAAGACCCGGGACTGAACGGCCTGGTCGTGGATACGGATGGAGCCACCGCCGATCTCCTGGCCGTTGACCACGATGTCGTAGGCGCTCGTCCGAACCGCCAGGGGATCGGTCTCGAGCAGGTGGAGGTCCTCCTCTTTTGGCGCTGTGAAGGGGTGGTGCATGGCCACGAGCCGGCCGGTCTCGTCGTCCCGCTCGAACATGGGGAAGTCGGTGATCCAGACGAAGCCGAAGCTCCCCGGGGAGACCAGGCCCAAGGTCTGGCCCAAGTGAGCCCGCAACCTGCCCGCGGCGGTGAGGGCCACCGACGCGTCACCGTCGGCGATGAAGAGGCCGAGGTCGCCGTCCTTCATCTTCATGTCGCCCAACAGGGCGCTGCGCAGGCTGTCATCTACGAACTTGGAGACCGGGCCGGACAGGTCGTCGCCGCTGCGCTTGACCCAGGCCAAACCCTTGGCGCCGTAAGTTTTGACGAAATCGGTCAGGGCGTCGATATCCTTGCGGGACATCTTGGCCCCGCCCTCGACGCAAAGCCCAATGACGCGTCCCCCGGCCGAGGCCACCGCGGAGAACACCTTGAAGTCACAGGTCGCGGCCTTTTCGGTGATGTCCTCGAGCTCCATCTCGAAGCGGACGTCCGGGTTGTCGACGCCGTAGCGGCTCATGGCCTCGGCGTAGCTGATCCGCGGGATGGGGTCGGGCACCCCGGCGCCGCGCAGCTCGGTGAACATTTTTGAGACCATGCGGCCGCAGACATCCATCACGTCGTCCGGAGAGACGAAGCTCATCTCGATGTCTATCTGGGTGAACTCGGGCTGGCGGTCCGCCCGCAGGTCCTCGTCTCGAAAACACCGGGCGATTTGGTAGTACCGCTCGTAGCCGGCCACCTGGAGGAGCTGTTTGAACAGCTGCGGGGACTGGGGCAGCGCGTAGAAGGTCCCCGCGCTGACCCGTGAGGGGACGAGGTAGTCCCGCGCGCCTTCGGGCGTCGAGCGCGTCAAGATGGGCGTCTCGAACTCCAAGAAGCCCTCTGCGTCGAAGTGACTGCGGGCCACCTGAGCGGCGCGGGACCGGGTGATCATGGCGTGCTGCAAGGGGCCGCGGCGCAGGTCCAAGAAGCGATAGCGCAGGCGCGTCGTCTCGCCCGCGTCCACCTCGTCGGCTACGGGAAAGGGCATGGGCGCCGAGCGGTTGAGCAGCTCCAGGTTGGCCGCGAGGACTTCTATCTCGCCGGAGCTCAGGTTGGGGTTGGGCTTTCCCGCGCGCTTTCGCACGGTTCCCCGCACGGCCACCACGTACTCCTGACGCAGCCCGCCGGCGAGCTCGAAGCCCTCGTCGCCGATGTCCGCCGCATCGAAGACCACCTGGCACAGGCCGCTGCGGTCTCGCAGGTCCACGAACACCGCCTTGCCGTGGTCTCGAGTCGCGTCCACCCACCCCATCAAGACGACGGTCTGCCCTTCGTGCTGGGCGCGAAGCTCCCCCGCGCCATGGCTCTTCTTCCACTCGTGTATGAATTTGCCCACGACATCCTCCTTAGAGTCGCGATGAATCGCTTAAAAAACCGCGGCTAAAAAAATAAACCGCACAAATCGAATAAAAGCGGAGCCGAGCCTAACCGAAAAGCGCAGGCGCGTCGACGATTTGTCGGCGGGCGCGCCTTTGGCCGCCTTTGACCGGAAACATCGTTTGGTTCTATGCTCTGGTCTCCAAAAAAGCCGCCGAACGATTATTGTGGGATGGAGCGGTTTTAAAGTGAGGAAGTCATGTCCCCGGCGCAGGTGCGAGCCATCGAGCTGATGCTTTACAGTCCGGTCTTCAAGGTCGGGCTCTTGTCGATGGTCATCGCGCTGGCCGCTTTGAGGTTCGTCGCGCGGCGCAAAAACTTGCCGCGGTTCGATAAAGCGCTTCGCGCAGGAGCCGTCGTCGCGGCGGTCATGGCCGTCTTGTCCTTCAACGCCTACGCCCAGCCGTGGGAGCACCGATTCCACAACGATCACGACCTTTTTCACTACTACTTCGGCGCCAAGTACTCCGGCGAAATAGACTCAAGCCGGCTCTACCACTGCGCGCTTTTGGCGCTCGATGAGATCGATCCCGAGCTCCACGAGCCGGTCCGCAAGCTCCGCTCGCTGAGCCACTACCGCAGGGTTCGCAAGGGCTGGTACCTGGAGCACGAGGGGCCGTGCAAGAGGCACTTCGAGGCCGAGCGATGGGAGGCGTTCAAGCGCGACATCGCCGCGTTCGACCAGGGCCGGCGCCTGCGCTGGAGAGGGCTCTTGGGCGACAAAGGCTACAACGCCACGCCGGTCTGGAACATGGTGGGGCGATTCTTTGCGCAGCGCTTGCCCTTGCAGCCGATCTTGGTCTCGAACGTCCTTGGGTCCCTCGACCTTTTGTTGCTCGCGGCGGCGTTCGGGTTGGTGTTTTTTTCCTTCGGGCTGTGGGGCGGCGCCTTGGGGCTTGTGATGTTGGGGGGCACCTACGCGCTGACCGCCACCCACATCCGCGGCTCTTTTCTGCGCCTCGATTGGCTGGCGTGTCTTTTGGGGGCCTTCGCCGCCTATGAGTGGAAAAAGCCCCGGCTCGCCGGCGCGCTTTTGGGCTACGCGGCCATGGTGCGCATCTTTCCCATCCTGTTTTTGTTCGGCCCGGCGGTCATCGCCGCCAGGGAGATCGTCACAAAGAGGCGGCTCAGGCCGGACCTGCGGCGTCTCTTCGTCTCGGTGGCGCTGACCTGCGCGCTGCTCTTCGGCGCCACCTTGATCGACGACAAGGGACCTGCCCGCTGGAGAGACTGGCTCGTGAAGATCGAGCTGCACACCAAGGACATCGCAAACTCCCGCGTGGGGCTCGAGTACCTCCTGCAGTTTCGCGGTGAGACGCAAAGCGATGACATCCGCGGCGCAGACGGCAAAGAGGGCTGGCGGCCGCACTTTGTCGAGAAGAAACAAGACACCAACCGGCAGATGCTGCCCTACCGGATCGCCCTGGCGGTACTGACCCTCGCCGGGCTCGTCTACGGAATGTGGCGCCTGGGCGACCCGGTGCTGGCCATGGCGCTGAGCCTGCCGGCGGTCTTCGTGATCGTGAGCCCGACTTTCTATTACTACTGCTTGACCGTGCCGTGCGCCGTGGTTTTGGCGGCGCGCAGCCCAAAAGACCGGATGTGCCTCGGGCTTTTGATAAGCCTCGCCCTGTGGGAGATCTTCTTCCACGCCTCGGCGCTTCTCAGCGATTTCGATTACTATAGATTCTTCATGGTCAGCGCGGCGCTTGCCGCCGTCAACGTGGGGATCATCGGGGCGCTGGCCCTGCGGGCCCGCCGGGTCGGCCGCGCCAAGGAGGCCGCAGGGGGCGTTGTTCGGCAGACGGAGGGAACATGAAAAACAGCACCGAAAGCTCGATGCAACAAAGAGCGGCCGGCATCTTGTGTCACATAAGCTCCCTGCCCGGCCCCGAAGGGGTGGGCACACTGGGCGCCGGGGCGCACAGCTTCATCGATCAGATCGCCGCGTGCGGTCTCAGCCTCTGGCAGATCCTGCCGCTGAATCCGCCGGTGGGCGGCAATTCCCCCTATTCGTCTTGGTCGGCGTTCGCGGCAAACCCCGTGTTCATCGACCTTCGAGAGCTAGTGCGCGACGATCTCCTCCTGCCCGAAGAAGTGCAGCATCAGCCCCGCTCCCAGCCGGGAAGGGTCGACTTCGCGGCGGCCTGGCAGCACAAAGCTTTGCTGCTCGCCAAAGCGGCGGCGAGGCTCTTGAGCGATGAAAAGGAGCACCCGCTGCGCGGATCTTTCGAGCTCTTTTGCAAAAGTCATCGCGACTGGCTCGACGACGCCGCGCTTTTTGGAGCCATCGCCGAGCGCACCGGCACCTTCGAGTGGTGGAAGTGGCCCGATGAGCTTCGATCTCGGGGGCAAGGGCCGCTGAAAAAGGTCCGCGCCCAGCTGTCGGGGGCCCTTGAGCGACACCAGGAGCTGCACAAGGCGCTGCAGTTCTTATTCGACCGGCAGTGGAGCGCCCTGCGGGACCACGCCAAAGAAAGGGGGGTGATCATCATCGGCGACATGCCCCTCTACGTGTCGCGCTCCTGCGCCGACGTGTGGGCCCGCCCCGACCTGTTCGATCTGGACGGGCAGCTGCGCCCCCGGCGGGTCTCGGGCGTGCCGCCGGACGACTTCAGCGCCACGGGGCAGCTCTGGGGACACCCGCTCTACAACTGGGGCGCCTGCAAAAAAGAAGGCTACGCCTGGTGGATCGCGCGGCTTAGGCGCGCTTTGGAGCTGACGCAGGTGGTGCGGCTCGACCACTTCCGCGGCTTGTCCGACTACTGGGCCGTGCCACAGGGAAGCGAAACCGCGGCCACGGGAAAATGGGAGCCCGGGCCGGGCGCCGCTTTTTTGCAATCCGTGGGCGAGGCGCTCGGGAGGCTGCCGTTTATCGCCGAGGACTTGGGGGATATCGACGAAGAGGTTTTGGCCCTGCGCGACCAGTTCTGTCTCCCGGGCATGGCCGTGCTGCAGTTCGGCTTCGGCGGCGGCGCCGACTCGATACACCTGCCCCACAATCACGTCCGAAACCAGGTCGTCTATCCGGGAACCCACGATAACGACACCTTGCACGGCTGGTTGCACTCCTTGGACGAGAACACCCGAATCCACGTGAAGGAATATTTCGGCGCTAGCGGGAGCAGTCCCGAGACGGCTCGCCGGGTCCTGTGCGCGGCGCTGTCATCAGTGGCGAGCTGGGCCGTTGTGCCGCTCCAGGACTGGCTGGGGCTCGGCAGCGACGCGCGGCTCAACCGGCCGGGCAGCGTCGGAGCGGACAACTGGAGCTGGAGGTTCGACAGACCTAAGCTCGGACCGCATCTGTGTGAGACGATCCGCCGGCTCTTGGATCTCTACGGAAGGCGCCCTTTGCTCTGAAAAGCCACTTGACCGACCGGGCGGGCGGTTATAGCATTATTTATGACCGACTGGTCGGTCATAAATAATGCTGGAGCTTTCATGTCGCCACGGGTTGTGGATAAGGCTGGAAAAAAAAGAGACCTCGCCCTGGCCGCGATACCGATCTTCGGCCGCAAGGGTTTCGACAAGACGCGGATGGACGAAGTCGCCAAGGCTGCCGGTGT
>JAABTR010000823.1 GCA_011389755.1 Deltaproteobacteria bacterium
TGGGTCCTGCGCCCCACAACCATCCCAAACTCCGGGTCCATATCGACCCACAACAGGTCCACTCGACATGTCGGGTTCAACAGCGGCTTGACCCCGTGGACGACGACAACTAGATTCGAATCTTCGAGAGCAATAAAGAAAAGGAAGATGTATCCATGACCAAGTACCCAGTCATCGGCTATCCCAACGTGCTCGGAATGATCATGGCCGGCGGCCAGGGCTCCCGCCTGCATCCTCTGACCTCCGAGCGGGCCAAACCCGCCGTCCCGTTTGCCGGCAAGTACCGCATCGTGGATTTCGTTTTGAACAACTTCATCAACTCAGGAATCTTCAAGCTCAAGGTGCTCACCCAGTTCAAGTCGGACTCCCTCATCAAACACCTGACGAGCGGCTGGAACCTCAACCGGATGCTCGGGCAGTACGTGGACCCGGTGCCTGCGCAGATGCGCACCGGAGCGCGCTGGTACCAGGGCACCGCGGACGCGGTCTTCCAGAACATCAACCTCATCGAGGACGAAAACCCCGACTACGTCGCCGTCTTCGGGGCCGATCACATCTACAAGATGGACGTCTCCCAGATGCTCAACTTCCACCGGCAGGTGGGCTCGGTGGCCACCATCGCGGCCATCCCGCGCCCCATCGAAGAGGCGTCGAGCTTCGGCGTGATCGAGGTGGATGAGTCGGGGCGGATGATCGACTTCCAAGAAAAACCCGAGACGCCGCGCCACATGCCCGGCCGACCGGACCTGGCGCTCGCGAGCATGGGCAACTACATCTTCGACCGCAAGTTCCTCGTCACCGAGCTGTACTCCGATGCCCGCATCCAACAGTCGTCCCACGACTTCGGCAAGGATATCATCCCGCGCATCTTCCGAGACAACCCGGTCTACGTCTACGATTTCGGCACCAACAAGATCCCAGGTGAAGAGAAAAAAGAGATCCCCTACTGGGAGGACGTCGGAACGATCGAGGCCTACTATCGGGCCAACCTCTCGATGCGGGACGTGCTGCCGCCCATCAACCTGTACAACGACGACTGGCCCATTCGCACCGCGCCGGGTCAAAGCGCCCCGGCGAAGTTCGTCTTCTCAGGACACGAAAGAGACGGCCGCGTGGGCAACGCGGTGGATTCCATCGTCGCGGGCGGCTGCATCATCAGCGGAGGCACCGTGCAGGGATCTGTTTTGTCCCGAAATGTTCGCGTCAACAGCCACGCCCATGTGGAAGACTCGATACTGTTTCACGACGTGGAGATCGGCCGCGGCGCGCAGCTGAGGAACACCATCGTCGACCGCGGCTTCCGGGTGGAAGCCGGAGACCGCATCGGATTCGACCCCGAACAGGACGCCAAGCGGTTCACCGTCACCCGCACCGGCATCGTGATACTCGCCTCCCCATCAAAAAATCTTCAGATTTAAGTCCTCGCGCTAAGCCTCACTTCATGCTCATGACCTTGGTCTGAGAGGGCTGCACGGTGACCCCCATACCGTTGTCTCCATTGTGACTCGTGGGCATGAGGGCCTTGGTGGCGGGTTTACCCTTTATCTTGACCACCGAGCTGCCCTTTTTGAACTTTGTGGGGCCCATGAACTTGCTGCTCTTGAGCCCCCCCGCGACACCGGCGTTGTCGCCATTGCTCAGAGGGACTTTGGTCTTCATGTTGTGCGCCGGACCGCCGTCGATGAGGACCTGCGGGACCGGCATGGCGCCCATCACCTGCTCGGACATATTGGGATAGGGGATCGGCACCGGGCTCGGGGCCGGCGGCGCCGGGGTCTTGCACACGTCGGGGAAGCACATGTTCTTGCCGCCCTTTTGACAGTTTAAAAACATCGTTCTCCTCTTTTTCGACCTAGCCCATGAAGATCTGTTTGCCGTCTATCTTCACGTTTTTGTCCGCCTTCATAAAGGCGAACTTGCTGCGCAGGGAAAAAATATCCCTGGCAGCCTGTTTGACGCTCCCCGCGCTGAGGGAGTCGAGCCCCCGTACTTGAGTGTGACGACTGCCGAGCTTCTGCAAGACGCTGTCGACCACGGTCTGGGCGCTGTGGGCGTGGAACTTGACCGTCTCCCACCCGGTGCGCAGGCCGCTGCCGAAGAGCTCGAGCTGCTCGAAGACCGCCTCGCAGGTCTGCGCGCTCAGGCCCATCTTCTCGGCGATGAGCAAGAGCTCCCCCGGCGTCCCCAGGGTGACCCCATCCCGCGCCGTGATCTCGAGCTTCCCCCGCGGCGCCGCGATCTCCACGTCGCCGTCAAACTCGATGCTGGTCGCGGCGCCGCCGGGCCGCTCCAACACGGCGACGATGAACATCTTCCCCGCGCCCGTGCGGGCGTGCAGCACGGTGTCGCCTTTTCTCGGCTCCACGAGACACGAGGCGGCCTTGCGCGCCGTGATGATGTCGCCGTTTTCGTCCTCGATGAGAAACGCGTCCTTGCCCGCGCCTTTAACCGCGCCGCTAGAAAGCTCGGTTCCACTGCCAAGGAGCTGTTCAGCCAAGTTCAACATTCAAATCTCCTCCAACCCATCCCCTTCCCTTTAGGGAGGGGGCTAGGGGGTAGGTCTCCCATCCCCTTCCCTTTAGGGAGGGGGCTAGGGGGTAGGTCTCCCATCATCGCAGATGCTC
>JAABTR010000824.1 GCA_011389755.1 Deltaproteobacteria bacterium
TCCCCGGACACCCCATGAAGCTGATGCTGCCTTGGAAACTGCTCGATGCGATGATGTCCTAGATATCCCGCGCTACTTGCGCAAGGACGCGCGGAGGAGCTCTCGGTTGAGCTTGGCGATGAAGTCTATCTTGATCTCTTTGGGGCAGGCGGCTTCGCACTCGGCGTGGTTGGTGCAAGCGCCGAAGGCGGCTTTTTCCATCTCGGCCACCATGCTGCGCACCCTTCGAACCCTCTCGGGCTCTCCTTGGGGCAGGTAGGCCAGGTGGGCGACCTTCGCCGCGGTGAAGAGCATGGCCGAGGCGTTGGGGCAGGCGGCCACGCAGGCGCCGCAGCCGATGCACTGGGCCGCGTCCATGGCGGTCTCGGCGCGTCCCTTTGCGACGAGCTGCGCGCTCGCCTCCTGCGCCTTGCCCGTGCTCACGGCGATAAAGCCGCCGCTCTGGATGATCTTGTCGAACGCGGTCCGATCCACGATGAGGTCCTTGAGTACGGGGAAAGCCTTGGCCCGCCAGGGCTCGATGACGATGGTCTCGCCGTCGGTGAAGCTCCTCATGTGGAGCTGGCACAAGGTGGTGCCCCGCTCGTGACTATGGGCAAAACCGTTGACGAGGCAGCCGCAGGCGCCGCAGATGCCTTCGCGGCAGTCGTGGTCGAACGCTATCGGCTCGTCGCCCTTTTCGATGAGCCGCTCGTTGAGGATATCGAGCATCTCGAGGAACGAGGTGTCCGAGCTTATGTCCCCCACCTCAAACGTGACGAACTCACCCTTGGCCCGGGGACTCGGTTGACGCCAAACTTTGAGTGTGAACTTCATTATTTGTAACTCCTCGTGCTCGGCTTGGCGTACTCGAAAGCGAGCGCCTCCTTGTGGAGCTCGGGCGGCTCTTTTTCGCCTTTGTACTCCCACGCGGCGACGTAGCTGAACCTTGCGTCGTCCCGCTGCGCTTCGCCTTCCTCGCTTCTGCTCTCCTCGCGAAAGTGTCCTCCGCACGACTCGGCGCGGTGCAGGGCGTCAGCGACCAGCAGCTCGGCGAAATCGAGAAAGTCGGCGACGCGCCCTGCCTTTTCGAGGGTCTGGTTGAGCGTCTTGCCTTCCCCCGGGATCTTCAGGTCGCTCCAAAATTCCTCGCGGATCTTCGGGATCTCCTCCAGCGCCTTTTTGAGCCCCGCTTCGTTGCGGGCCATGCCGCAGCGCTCCCACATGACGTGCCCGAGTTTCTTGTGATAGTAGTCCGGGCTGTGGGCCCCGCCGATGGACAAGAGCCTGTCGATGCGCTTTTCAACCCCTTCCACGGCGCCTTTGAACTCCGCGTGGTCCTCTTCCAGTTTGCTGTTGCCCACCGTGGCGAGGTAGTCGCCGATGGTGTAGGGCAACACGAAGTAGCCGTCGGCGAGCCCCTGCATGAGCGCGCTGGCGCCGAGCCTGTTGGCCCCGTGGTCGGAGAAGTTGGCTTCGCCGATGACGAAGAGGCCGTCCACCGTGCTCATGAGATTGTAATCGACCCACAGGCCGCCCATGGTGTAGTGCACCGCCGGGTAGATGCGCATGGGAGTCTCGTAGGGGTCCTCGCCGGTGATCTTTTGGTACATGTGGAAGAGGTTGCCGTATTTTTCCTCCACGCCCTCCTTGCCAATGCGCCCGATGGCGTCCGCGAAGTCGAGGTAGACGCCGCGGCCGGTCTCGCCCACGCCGCGGCCTTCGTCGCAGACCGCCTTGGCGGCGCGGGAGGCCACGTCCCGCGGCACGAGATTTCCGAACGAGGGATAGCGGCGCTCCAGGTAATAATCCCGCTCGCCCTCGGGGATATCCCGGGGCCTGCGATCGTCGCCTTTTTTCTCGGGCACCCAGATGCGCCCGTCGTTGCGCAGAGACTCGCTCATGAGGGTCAGCTTGGACTGGTGATCCCCGCTGACCGGGATGCAGGTGGGGTGGATCTGAGTAAAACAGGGGTTGGCGAACGCGGCCCCTTTTTTGTAGGCCCGCCAGGTGGCCATCACGTTGCAGCCCTTGGCGTTGGTGGACAAATAGAAGACGTTGCCATAGCCGCCCGTGGCCAGGACCACCGCGTCCGCGGCGTGGGACGCCACCTCGCCGGTGAGCATGTCCCGGGTGATGATCCCCCGGGCCCGCCCTTCGTGGACCACCAGCTCGAGCATCTCGTGGCGCCTGTGGGAGCGGACTTTCCCCAGACCGATCTGCCGGGAGAGCGCCGAGTAAGCCCCCAGAAGAAGCTGCTGACCGGTCTGCCCTCGGGCATAAAAGGTTCTCGAGACCTGGGCGCCGCCGAAGGAGCGGTTGTCGAGCTGCCCGCCGTACTCCCGAGCAAAGGGGACCCCTTGAGCCACGCACTGGTCGATAATCGAGTTACTGACCTGGGCCAGCCTGTAGACGTTGGCCTCGCGGGCGCGGTAGTCGCCCCCTTTGACGGTGTCGTAAAACAGCCGGTAGACGCTGTCGCCGTCGTTGGGGTAGTTCTTCGCCGCGTTGATGCCGCCTTGGGCCGCGATGCTGTGGGCGCGCCGCGGGCTGTCTTGGTAGAAGAACACCGAGACCTCGTAGCCGAGCTCAGCCAGGCTCGCCGCGGCCGACGCGCCGGCCAGGCCCGTGCCCACCACAATG
>JAABTR010000825.1 GCA_011389755.1 Deltaproteobacteria bacterium
CCGGCCGTGCTTCCCCAGAGGATCACCTCGAGCCTGGTCCGCAGCCTGAGGCGCTTTCACCCGTTGTGGATGAGCCTCCATTTCACGCACCCCGATGAGTGCACCGCCGAGACGGCGGTCGCTTGCGAGCGTTTGGCCGACGCGGGGATCCCGCTCGGCTCCCAGACGGTGATGCTCAAGGGCGTGAACGACCGGGTGGAGGTGATGCGCTCGCTCGTGCACGGGCTGCAGCGCATGCGGGTTCGACCTTATTACTTGTACCAGTGCGACCCGATATCGGGCTCGGCGCACTTTCGGGCTCCGGTGGAGAGGGGGCTCGAGATTCTCGAAGGGCTGCGCGGCCACACGAGCGGCTACGCGGTGCCCACTTTCGTCATCGACGCCCCCGGAGGCGGCGGGAAAATCCCCGTGGCGCCCAACTACGTCGAAGGCCGACGCGGGGACGAGCTTCTCTTGCGCAACTACGCCGGCGGTGTCTTTTCCTACCCGGATCCGCCGTCGCTCTCGCACGCATCCGGCTGTCTGCCCGTGGAAGTGGGCGCGGAGGTTCTACAATGAGAGTCGGTCTGACCTACGACATGCGATCGGTTTACCTGGCCGAGGGCTATGGCGAAGAAGAGACCGCAGAGTTCGACCGGGACGACACCATAGACGCCCTCGAAGGCGCGTTGAGGCGCCTGGGCTACGACGTGGATCGGATTGGTCACGCCCGCCAGCTGATCGCGCGGCTTGCGACGGGCGACCGGTGGGATCTGGTCTTCAACATCGCCGAAGGCTTAAGGGGCATCGGCCGAGAGGCGCTGGTGCCGGCCCTGCTCGAGGCTTACGACATCCCCTACACCTTCTCCTGTCCCCTCGTCATGGCGCTCAGCCTGCACAAGGGCATGACCAAGCGCGTGGTCCGAGACGCCGGGCTCTTGACGCCCGACTTCGCGGTGGTGGAGCGCCCCGAAGACCTCTGCCAGGTGCGCTTCGATGGGCCGTGGTTCGTAAAGCCGGTGGCCGAGGGGACCGGCAAGGGCGTGACGGCGGCCTGCGTTGTCCGCGACCGCGCGGCCCTCGCCGGCCGCTGCGAGGAGCTGGTGTCCCGCTACGGACAGCCCGCTCTCGTCGAGGAGTACCTGCCGGGGCGGGAGGTGACGGTGGCGGTGCTGGGGACGGGCAGCGCGGCGCGCGCGCTGGGGACGGTGGAGATCGTTCTGTTGCCCCAGGCCGAAGCCGAGGTGTACTCCTACGTCAACAAGGAGCGCTGCGAAGAGCTGGTGGAGTACCGCCTGGTGCGCGCCGAGGACGATCCCATGGTGGCGGCGGCCGAAGAGCTGGTGCTCGCATCCTGGCGCGCGCTGGGGTGCCGCGACGCCGGCCGCGTGGACGTGCGCTGCGACGCCCGGGGCCGTCCCCAGTTTATCGAGGTCAACCCGCTGGCGGGCATTCACCCGCAGCACTCGGACCTGCCCATCATCTGCAACAAGGTGGGCATCCCGTACGACAAGCTCATCGCCGACATCGTCGACTCGGCAAAAGCGCGAACTCTGGAGGCGCGGCGGTCATGAGAGTGCTCATCATTCACAACGCGGTGGCGCCCGACGCGCCCCCCGACGATCGGGACGTGCTCGTCCAGGTCGACGCCGTCTCGCAGGCGCTGCACAGGCTCGGGCACGAGTTCTCGGCGTTGCCATGTGACCTCGATCTCGCGGAGCTTCGAGGCCGAATTCGGACCGCGGCGCCGGATCGGGTGTTCAACCTGGTCGAGTCGCTCGGCGGCTACGGCCGGCTCATCGCCCACGTCCCGGCCCTGCTCGACGCCCTCGAGATCCCCTACACCGGTTCGCCCTCGGAGGCTATCTACCTAAGCTCCCACAAGCCGGTCGCCAAGGCGCTGCTCGCCGCGGCCGGGCTCTCCACGCCCCCCACCGTGGCGGCTCACCCCGGCCCCTCCTTTGAAGGCGCCGGCAGTACCTTCACATGCGGAGACGGGCTCTTCGTCGTCAAATCGGTCTGGGAGCACGCTTCGGTAGGGCTCGACGAGGAGTCCCTGGTGCGCGGCCGGGCGCCGGAGGACGCCCTGCTCTTGGCTCGCAGCGCCTCGTGCGGGGGTGCTTGCTTTGCAGAGCCCTTCATCGAAGGGCGCGAGTTCAACCTCTCTGTCCTCGCCGGCGGCGCGAAAGGGCCGCAGGTGCTTCCGGCGGCGGAGATCGACTTTCGCGACTTCCCACAAGGCAAACCCCGCCTCGTCGGGTATCGCGCCAAGTGGGATGAGGCGTCGTTCGAGTACCACCACACCCCTCGGCGGTTCGACTTCCCGGCGGGGGACGCCCCGCTCCTCGAAGAGCTCGGCGCGATGGCGAAGAAGGCCTTTCGAACACTCGGCCTCAGGGGTTACGCGCGGATCGACTTTCGGGTGGACCCTTCGGGCACGCCGTGGATCCTGGAGGTCAACGCCAACCCCTGTCTGTCACCGGACGCCGGCTTTGCAGCCGCGGCCGCTCGCGGCGGCCTGTCGTTCGAGGAGGTGGTCTCGCGCATCCTCGCCGATGTCGGCGGGTCGATGGAAGAAATGACCGAAAGGGTCCGCCCTTCGCCCGGTGAAGTGACCTTTCGCCATGAGCCGGC
>JAABTR010000826.1 GCA_011389755.1 Deltaproteobacteria bacterium
TGGCAAGCGCGGCCCGCAAATCCGCATCATTCTCGATCAGCACGGCGATGTGATGGTCGAGCGGTGCACCGCGCGCAATGCTGGCGGGCGAGACCACCTGCCGTGGAAGCGCGGTTCCCAGCGGGACATCGAGCGAGAAACAGGTGCCTTTTCCGACAATCGAGTGCAGGTGCAGCGGATGCTGAAGCAGCCGGCAGGCGCGCTCGACGATAGCGAGTCCAAGCCCCATCCCGTCGCTGGGGCTGGCGGAGGCGTTGAGACGGTGAAACTCGGCAAACACCTTCTCGTGCTGGTCCTCAGGGATACCGGGGCCACTGTCGCAGACCTGGATGCGCACGAGGCCGCGCCGGCGCCGTACCCCGATCAGCACCTTGCCGGTCTCGGTGTAGCGAATCGCGTTCCAGGCAAGGTTTTGTAGGATCCTCCGCAGATACGTACTGTCGCTGCGGACCACGACATCGGTCGGCACCACCCTCAGGTCCAGTGCGCTCTGCTGCGCCACGGGCCGAATCTCGTCCTCGAGCTGCGAGAGCATATCGCCAAGATTGATGGTCGAGATATCGAGCGCGGCCAATCCGGCGTCGAGTTTCGAGATGTCGAGCAGTGCCTCCAGGATGCGCTCCACGCTCACAAGCGCGTTACCCGCTTTGGTGAGCCGCTCGCGAAGCACGGGCGCTGATATCTCGCTCTCCAGCGCCCCGATATAGAGCTTGGCTGCAGATAGCGGCTGCAACAGGTCGTGGCTCGCCGCCGCGACAAAGCGTGATTTCGAGGCATTGGCGCGTTCGGCCTCGCCGAGCGCGTCCTCGAGTTCCAGCGTGCGCGAGGCGACGCGGTTCTCCAGGGTCTCGTTGACCTCCGAGATCGCTTTGACCGCCGCGCGTTCGGATGAAACGTCGGTAAAGCTCATGACGAATCCGCCATCCGGCAGGCGTTGCGCGAACACCATGAGCGTGCGCATCCGGCCCAGCTCTATCTCGAACGAGAGCTGCGCGGCAGGTTCGTCTCGCTGGGTCCACGCCTCCACGTCATTCGGGCCGACGTGCCCGGAAAACCGGGCATTGCCGCGCATCAGCTCGTAGAGCGTGGCAAACGGCGTGCCGAGACGAAACCGCGTCGCCGTGATGTTGAGTAATTCCCCCGCGCGCCCGTTCCAGCCGACCAGCCGGTTCCGGTCGTCGAAGATGCACACGCCCTGATCAAGATGCTCCAGCGTCGCCTTGACGAGGCGCGCCTGGTCGTCGAGCAGGCGTTCGCGCTCTTCGCGCTCTAACCGGATCATGTCGGTGATGTCTGTCTGCAGCACTACCGTTCCGCCGTCGGGCGTGCGCTGTTCGCTGACCTGAAGCCAGCGACTGCCGGCCATGCGGGCGTTGAAGACCGCGCGGTCGTCGCGGTGCCGCGCCAAGCGGTCGGCAGCCCAACGTTCCGGCGTCTCGCCATCGGGCAGCGACAGGTAAGGGCTGTTGGCCACGAGCCGGACGTATTCCTCGAAAATCAGCCCTGGCTCGAACAGGTGGTGGATATCGCGCATGTGCTTACCGAAGCGGCTGTTGCACAGGACCATGCGCTCTTCGGCGTCGAACATGGCAAACCCCTCCTGCACCGTCTCGATGGCATTGGCGAGGTTGGTGCGCGCGGTTTCGGCCTCGGCGCGGGCCTGCGACAGGCGCGTGTTGGACTCATTGAGCAGGTCGAGCGCGCGTTCGAGTTCGCGGGTACGCAACCGCACCTCCTGTTCCAGCGTGACCGAGCGCTGGAACATGTCATAGGCGGCGACGGGGGTGCCCGCGCTTTGTTCCAGGCGCCGCATAAGCGTGGTGACGATGGTGCGCAGCTTCGCGTTCTGGCGCTCGGGCGGATCGCTCGGATCGATCAGATCAGTGTCCATTCTGGAACTCCTCGTCGGGCGGGTAGATCGCCACGCCGGTCAGGGTTTGGTTGACATGCATGGTATTGATCTGCTCGCCATAGGTGGAAAAACCGCGCACGCGGCAGGCGGACAGGATGCGCGACAGCCCGGTCGTCATCTGTTTCTGCTCGGCCTCGAGGCGGCGCAGGATACAGTCGCAGGCGAGGATCATGTCGGGTTTACGCGGGGTTGCGAGCCGCGTCATCTCTGCCTCCAGATGCGAAGTCATGTCGCTGGGATCGGCCAGCGTCAGGATCAACCCCTCGTCGATCGCGGAGAAAAAGATCAGGTCGCCGTTCTCGGCCACGCGCTGGATGGCGCGCACATGATGATGGCCGCCGATCCGCACCACAACCGGGTGCGCGGCAAAGGTAAAGGCTGAAAGCTGCTCGGGATCCTTGCCGAGCAGCCTTGCATATTCGCGCGCGGCCGGTTCGGCATTGATCTCGCGCACGATGCGGCGGGCGGGATCAGCCGAGGTGACCACCATGCGCGTCTCGGTCGGTACCAGGTGATCGGTCTTGAACACCTCGACCGGGCAGCGCGACCGGAATTGCACCAGCACCGCGGCGTTGCGATGCGCCCGACCCTCGTGCAGCACGAAGGTTTCGTTGAAATCCGTGCCGTCGCCCGCCGATCCACCGAAGAACGGCGCGTTTCCGAGGCCAAGCGAAAGCTGCGAGGCGAGCGTGTCC
>JAABTR010000827.1 GCA_011389755.1 Deltaproteobacteria bacterium
GACGAACACGACGAGTCCGAACTTGGGATCTTCATCAATGTCGTTCGCGCGCTCCCAGACAAGGCCGATTTCGCTGTGCAGAGAATCCAGGACGTAACTCATCGACGTGGAGACATCCAAGACGAACACGATGTCGAGGTGCTCAAAACACTTCGGATCCTCCAAACCTTCTTCGTCGGTTTGGCCGTCGCAGTCGTCGTCCACGCTATTGGCGGGGACTTCGTCCGCTCCGGGATGAATGGCGGGGTTTTGGTCATCGCAGTCCAGGTCCTCGCCCTCGGCCCAGCCGTCACTGTCGGCATCTATCGGATCGGTTTCCCCGGAATCGGTGGAGGCGGGTAGCTCGCTATCGTCGGTATCTTCGAAGGAGACAGAGTTGGTGTCTCGAGGTGTAGAGTCGGTATCCGGCGGTGCGAAAGAGTCACTGTCCAAAAGCGAATCGGTAGCCTCTGACAAATCAGTCGAAGGATCGGTGCCGCTTTCTTCGCCGCTGCCATTCGACTGGTTCGCGCAGGCCGCTAGCGCGGTGGTGATGACGAGTAGGCCGATGAGGCGGCCTGGTTTCTTCAATAACGTTCTGTATTTTCGCATGCCAAACTCCTTAGCCCTCTTAGGGCTTCCAATTTCGTGCCGATAGGTACAGTTTGACATCGTTGCGGATGTTGTCCCGACGAGGGGGCGGTTCTGGTGGGAATATAATTATACACATAAGCGTAAAAATATAAAATACCGGTTGCGCGCAGAAACTTTCCTGACTATGCTTTCAACTATGCGACACATGCAAATAAAATTTGGGCAAACCTCTCCTCTTTGTGTTGCGGCTGTAGCAGCCGTGTTTTTGACGACCGCTTCTGTTTCCGACGTCCAGGCTCGCTCTGGCGGCGATACGATGTTTGGACTCGGCCTTCAGGTTGGCGATCCCTTAGCCGGAACGGGCAAGGTCATCTTCTCGCAGAAGTTCGCCCTCCAGTTCGGCATGGGGTTCACGTATTGGTTCGATGACTACTTCTACACATGGGTCGACGGCATCTGGTATCCGGCGGTGATCACGACGAACAAGCACTTCGTGTTGTCCTGGTACTTCGGCGTCGGCGGCGCTTTGGGTGCATTGACGGACTGGGACGGTTACTACTACGATCACTATTACCACGACGATCGCAGGCATCCGAAGGACCATCCCGATGGGTTCTATCCGGGCGTCTGGTTCCGCGTGCCTTTCGGATTCTCGTTCTTTTTCAGTAAAGTGCCCGTCGAAGCCTACATCAACTTTGGCCCCCAGCTGCAGGTCTATCCCCCCGTCATGGTCTATCCGTTTGTCGGGATCGGGGCGCGCTGGTACTTTATCTAGCGCCTCTTTTTCCGCTTGCGTCTCAACGCCCTGTCGATGTCATCTGTGGACGCCTGCCTTTTTTGCGAACCGCCCAGCTTGGCCAGCTCGCTCTTGGCGATATCGGCCACGAAACCGTAGTCGATGTGTGACAGGGCCGCCTCGAAGTGTTCAAGGGCCGCCTGGGTCCGGCACCCCACCGAGTCTCCGAGCCCCAGCAGCGCCTCGCGCCATCCCAAAACAAAAGCAGCGCTTGCAGGCAGAGCATCGAGGCCTGCTCGAGTGATTTTTTGGGTTCTCAGTTTGAGCTCGAAGTCCGCGAGGCGTGCCATGGCGCAGGACTCCGGGCTCCCAGACAGCTCGAGAGCTTGCTCTATCAAGGAGCGCGTCTGTTTGCCGAAGTCTCCTTTTTCCAGGCGCTCCCGCGCGACGAAAACGAGCAGCTCCGGGAGACGCACGTCGGATTTTAAAAGGCGCTCGGCGATTTTCGATGCCTCAAAGGTTTTCCCGCAGATGAACAGAGACTTGGCGTAACCGAGCTCCAGGGGCAGCCGCTCCGAAGGAGCCGGGTCTCGCAAGGCGTTTTCGAAAGCGGAGCACGCTGAGCGGTGGTCCCCGAGCTCGACGTAAGCCAGGGCGAGCTTGGCTGACAAGGCCGGGGCAGGGGCGAAGAGCTGCAGAAAAACGCTGCGCCCCGCGAGCGAGGGGATCTTGTCGGCTTGGCCCGACGTGAGCAGCTTGATGGCTTCGCGGTTGAATTTTTCGACGCGGGAAGAGACCAGCCGGGGGAGCACGAAGTGATAGGCGATGAGCATGACCAAAATGGGCAAAGCCGCCCATCGAGCTCCGGACCTCCACGCAATCAACAAGACGGCCAGGACGACGACGGTGCCGATGACTCGGGCCCGGTTGAGCTTGCTCGGAGAGGCCGCGTGTGTCGTGCCGGTCATCATAGCGCGAGCAGTATGGCAGAGGAGAGCGCCGCGATCCACAGGTTGTTTTTATGCGCGGGGCGCGTGGGGTTGTGCACGGACTTGGGGCACGGCTGTGGTCACAATAATGACACATGATATTCGTCGCTTCTCAACAGATCCGCGCTAAGACACAGCCGAGGAGAAACAAAACTCGGCCGTCTTCTTTGAGAGGTGATTTTTATGTTTGAATATACAGCACGACAACACACCAAATCCTATGCGCCGTGCGCCTTTTTGTGCAGCGCGTTCGCGCTGGCAGGAGCCTGCAGTGACGGGGAGACATCGAGCCAAGAAGAGCTTGTTGT
>JAABTR010000828.1 GCA_011389755.1 Deltaproteobacteria bacterium
CTGAAGCTCGAGTTCCAGGATGCGAGCCGTAAACGGGTCCCGCGCTCGGGCGGCCTCCATTCGGGCGATCTCCTCTTCGTCTTCTTCAGTCTCGAGGACCTCCTCGGGAAACATCTCGCCCTGCTCGAGCCACACGTCGGCCGCCTCGCGCTCCCAGCCCTCGGCCTGCTTCAACAAAAGCTCGATCATCTCGGCTTCACTTCGACACTGCATCTGGACCTCGACCAAATCCAGATCGTAGATGTCGTAGTCCATCGCCCCCTTCGCAACGTAGGCCTTCGCAAGCCGGGTGGCGTCTTCGTCGTCGAGCGAGCACCCGACCATCGAAAACTCTTCGCGAAACGCCCAGTGTATAGCGACACGCTCATTGAGGTCCCTGAGCTAAGTTAGCGACAGGCTCTTTGAGTGTTTCTCCCTCCAAAACCATCATCTCAAAATTCGTGACGTCAGCGTAGCTGATGCGATTCTGGTGCTCGTCAGATGAGCAAGCACGCGTTGTTGCGTCACCAAGAAAAAGGTGACGGGAAGTGAAAAGGTTGGCGCCTCCCTTCCCGTCTTGCTCTCACGACCAGTGCGAGCACCTTGACGATCGTACGTTCAAAGCTTCAGGTCAAGTCTTTTGCTAGTTCGGCTCCTCCGCTCTCCTGGTGTCGTCCCTGCTCGTGCCCTTGTTGTGAGGCCGCGGCGCGCCCCATCGGTCACCCGATGTGCATCGTCGGCCACGGAATTCGCTCCAGATTCTTGATCACTTCCGCTGAGTCCGGCGCTCGGAGCCGCACGATCGTCATCTACGTACGGCGTTTTCGCTGTCGCAAGTGCGGCGTGACCATCACGGTACTGCCCGCCGAGGTGCGACCGCGCACCCGGCACAGCCTGCGGTTGATCGTCGTGCTTCTCTGCGCCTGGTCGCACGACGGCCTGTCCACCGTCGAGGTCCGCAAGCTCGTACAGCCCGGGCACTTCGAGCGCGAGTGGGCCCAGCCGCGCCGCTGGGTCGACTGGTTTGCGCCCGGGGCCGGGCCACCACGAGGCCGGGCCCGGCGCGTGGTCGAGTATTGCGCGGCGCGCGCTCCGCCGCAGTCGCGCGGGTTTTCCCTCAAGGAGCGTGCAGCCACAGGAGCAGCGTATGTGATGGAAATGACGTGACCATATGCCGGCGAAATCCGTCCACCATTGGGGTCGGACCGCCGGTGGCCGAAGTCCGCTTAGAAAGGAGGTGCCGCAATGGTGCGGCTACTTTCAAGGAGGACTTCATGTTCACGTTTGATGTCAAAGAACGGGCCGAGGAGGTCGCGATCTTTCGAGCCGAGATCGTGGGGGCACTCGTGCGCTCGGATCTGGGCTGGGGAGAGCTCAAGCCGGGGCTCGTCGCCCTGTCGAAGAAGCGATTTCGCCCGCCCGGAAGCAAAACCACGCGCAGCTACAGCGTCGCGACGCTTCAGCGCTGGTACTACGCCTACAAAAACAAGGGTCTCGAGGGCCTCAAGCCCAAAAGACGCAAAGATGCGGGCCACGGCCGGGCCCTGAGCGACGAGCTCAAAAAGCTTCTGCTCGACATCCGCGAAGACCATCGGCACGCGCCGGCGACGGTCATCCGTGATGCTCTGATCGCGCAGGGGCTCATGGATGGGCGCGATGCATCGGCTGCGACCGTGCAGCGGCTCTATCGCGAGCACGACCTCGCGCGGCTTCCACGCGGGGCCACCGCCGATGGCGGCGGCCAGCGGCTACGCTGGCAGGCCGCCCATCCGGGCGTTTTGTGGCATGGCGATGTCTGTCACGGGCCGGCGATCACCATCGACGGTGTCTCGAGGCCACTTCGCATCCACGGTCTTTTGGACGATGCGTCGCGCTACGCAATCGCGCTCGAGGTCCATCACACCGAGGTCGAGCTCGACATGATCGGCATGCTCACCGACTCACTCATCCGCCAGCCGGCTCCGGATGCACTCTATCTGGACAATGGCGCGACCTACCGCGGCGATGCGCTCAAGACCGCGTGCGCCCGCCTGGAGATCGGCCTCATCCATGCCAAGCCCTACGACCCACGCTCGCGCGGCAAGATCGAGCGCTTCTGGCGCACACTTCGCGAGCGCTGCCTCGACCACCTCGATGGGTGCACCTCGCTGCACGATGTGCAGGTCAGGCTGTGGGCATTTCTGGAGAGCTACAACGCCAGGGCACACTCCAGCCTGATGGGCAAAAGCCCCGCTGAAGTCTGGCAGAACTGGTGGCTGAACCACCCGGCCGAGACGATGCGAGAAGAGACGCTTCGCGAGGCCATGACCGTGCAATGCCAGCGTCAGGTGCGGGGAGATTCCACGCTGAGCCACGATGGAAACGTCTGGGAAATCGACCAGACCTTTCTATCGAAAAAGACGCTCACCGTCGCGCACTGCCTGCTCGATAACCCGATCGTCCCCTGGGTCGAGTACGAGGGTCGACGCTTCGATCTACACCCCGTCGACCCGGTCCAAAACGGACGGACGCGCCGAAAGCCGGCGCCAAAGCAAGACAACCGCAGCTCCATTGCGCTCGATCCGGCCCGGGCCGAGCTCGACCGAATCCTCAACCAGACC
>JAABTR010000829.1 GCA_011389755.1 Deltaproteobacteria bacterium
CCTTGGGTCTCGGGCCGCATGGACACGTGGGTCGCGTCGCCCGGGATCACGCAGTCGCCGGTCAGTACGATGCCTTCTGCTTCGTGGTGGAGGCAGATGTGCCCGATGGTGTGCCCCGGCGTGGAGATAATCCGAAACGGGATCCCGGCCAGCCGCACGGTTTGACCATCCTCGACGATCTGAGAAGGCTCGAAGTCCTGGCTCAGCCGCCTGAAGAACGGGAAGACCTGCGTCACTTTGCGCGCGAACTCATCGGGGACCTCGTGCTTGCCGTAAAACGTGGCGCGTATCTCATCGAGCTCGGGGCTATCGAAGAATTTTCGCAAGGAGAGCCGGTCGCCGGCGGACATGAGCGTCTCGGCCCCGAGCTCTGCCATGGTCCCCCCGAGCCCGGCGTGATCCGCGTGATGGTGGGTGCAGATGACCTGGTCGATATCCCCGAGAGTGAGTCCGAGCTCGGACAGGCGCTGTTTGAGCGCGGCCCTGGACGAGGCGTCGTTCATGCCCGTGTCCACCAGCGCCACCCCGTCGGGACCGCGAATGAGGTAGACGTTCACCGAGCCCAGGGTCACGGGCATGGGCAGACAGATGCGAGTCAGCCACGGCTCTCTCATAGCTTTTGTACCTCGCGCGCCGGGCAGACAAACGGCTGCGCGGCCGGCACCTCGGGCTCGGCGCCGCCTCTTTTGTCGGCCGACGCCTCGAGCCGCTCTTCGAGGGCGCGCTTGCGCTCCACCAACAAAGCGCTCGCGGCCGATCGCTTCTCCAAAAGATCTTCGAGCGCCAGCTGCTCGGCCAGCACCACCGCGATGTCGAGCTGGATGAGCCCTAGGTGTGCGAAGCGCCTTGCCGCGAGGCTGTCGCCTTCCCCCACCGCTTCTTCGGCTTCGGACAGGTAAACCTCCGCGCGGTCCAGCGAAGCGGGAGCCACCGAAGGCGCAGCAGAGGCTCTCCCGCCGAAATTCTCGAGGCGATCGCTCAACCGGCGGACCGCCTCGACGCGCGAAGCCCCGCCGCAGCCGGCGCACAGGGACAAAGAAAAGATCATCACCGAGACGGCGGCCCTCATGATCAGCGCCCCTCCCCTTCTGGCGAACCGCGCTCGCCGCGGTTGAGGAGCGCCTCGAGCCTCGCGATCTCCTGCGCCAGGGCCGCCTGCCTCTGAAGCTCGCAATCGAGCGCCCGCTCGAGGCCTGCTCTGCGGAGCTCGAGGCGAACGAGGTCGAGCTGGGATCGGATCCTCTCGATGTACATGGCCGCATGTTTGGGCCGGCCGTCTTCGACAGCGGCGCGCCCTTTGTCGACCCACCCCCTGGCCAGGGCGATGGTCTTTGTCGCGCCTTCGGCTGCTGGAGCCTGGGACAGCGCCTCGAGCTCCTCGTCGAGCGCGTCGAAAGTGCGCCGCGCGAGGGTCTGCGTGGTGATGCCCGTTTCGACGCCGGGCCCAAAGCTCGCGCATGCCGACGCAAACAGCATCAAGATCGTGAGTTGTGGTCGCCGCATGATGTCCACCTTACCGCCGCGGCCCCCAACAATAAACCAACTTCTCTCGATTCGGATTTCGCCTCGTGATAAATACGAGGCCATGATGCGTATCGATCTGAGCGGAAAAAGAGCCTTCGTGTCCGGCGGGAGCCGAGGCATCGGCGCGCAGACGGCCTCGACGCTGGCTGATCTCGGCGCCCACGTGGCGATTACCTACGCCGAGAACGAGGAGGCCGCGCAGGCCGTCATCGCCGACGTGCGCGCCAAAAACAGAAAAGCCATCGCGGTGAAGGCGGATCTGGCCGATCGGCAAAAGGCCGTCCACGCGGTCCAAAGAGCGGCGCAGGTCCTCGGTGGGCTCGACCTGTTGGTGGTCAATCACGGGATCACCCTGGACAGCGTGACCTGGAAGCTGCGGGACGAAGACTGGGCCCGGGTCATCGATGTCAACCTGACCGGCGCGTACAACGTGGTCGCCGCCGCGAGCCCGATCCTGCGGGAACAGGGGTCGGGCGCCGTGGTCACGGTGTGCTCTATAAACGGGCAACGGGGCAAGTTTGGGCAGGCCGCGTACAGCGCTTCAAAAGGAGGGCTCATCGCGCTCACCAAGACCCTCGCCAGAGAGCTGGGCCCCCGCGGCATCACCGTCAACGCCGTCGCTCCTGGCTTCATCGAGACCGACATGACGGCGTCCGTGCCCCCGCAGGTGAAGCAAAAAGCGCTGGAAGAGACCGTCTTAGGGCGGGTCGGGACCCCGCGCGACGTGGCCCGGGTCATCGCCTTCTTGCTCTCCGATTGGGCCTCGCACATCACCGGACAGGTGATCCGCGTCGACGGCGGGCAGCTCATCGCGTAGCGGACGTGAAGGCCCTGGGCAACCTCTTCTGACGACTTTTTTACCTGTGATCTCCGCCCACGCCTTAAGGTTTTCGTGTGAAGAGCCGTAACATGATTTCGGTGTGTCCAAGTTGGCTGGAGTATTTGCGAGAGAGAGCCAGGGGGAGGAGGTGAGATGAGATTCCTCATAGTCGAAGACGATTTCACGAGCCGGAGGGTCCTTCGGCGCCTGCTGGACGAGGTGGGAGAATGC
>JAABTR010000830.1 GCA_011389755.1 Deltaproteobacteria bacterium
ACAAACAAGCGACAAGCGAGAAGGCTCGAGGTGAATATGTCCACGAAGAATCCGACAGGGGAACGGACCGATAAAAACACAAAAGGCGAAGAGCCGAGGAAGCACTTCATCGAGGAGATCATCGACCGGGATCGGGCCTCGGGAAAGCACGGCGGGCGCGTCGCCACTCGGTTTCCCCCCGAGCCCAACGGTTACCTGCACATCGGGCACGCCAAGTCCATCTGCCTGAACTTCGGGCTCGCCGCAAAGTACGGCGGGACGTGCAACCTGCGCTTCGACGACACCAACCCCAGCACCGAGGAGATGGAGTACGTCGAGTCGATTCAAAAAGATGTGAGCTGGCTGGGCTTCGATTGGGAAGATCGGCGGTTTTTTGCCTCGGACTATTTCGAGAAATTTTTCGAGCTCGCCGTCGATCTCGTAAAAAAAGGCCTGGCCTACGTCGACAGCTCCGACATGGACGCGATTCGGAAAAAGCGCGGCGACTACAACACGCCCGGCCAAAAGAGCCCCTACCGCGATCGCAGCGTCGAGGAGAACCTGGACCTGCTCGGCCGCATGCGCGCCGGCGACCTCGAAGAGGGCACCGCGGTCTTGCGGGCCAAGATCGACATGGAGTCTCCCAACATGAACCTGCGCGATCCGATCATGTACCGGATCCGCAAAGCGTCCCACCACCGCACCGGCGACAAGTGGTGCATCTACCCGATGTACGACTTCGCCCACGGGTACGAGGACGCCATCGAGGGGATCACCCACTCCATCTGCACCCTCGAGTTTGAGAACCACCGCCCCTTGTACGACTGGTTCTTGGACAACGTCGCGCCGCTCGCCAGCCGTCCCCAGCAGATCGAGTTCGCAAGACTCAACCTCACCTACACGGTGATGAGCAAGCGCAAGCTCCTCGAGCTCGTGCAGGGGGGCGACGTCTCGGGCTGGGACGACCCCCGCATGCCCACCATCTCAGGGATGCGAAGGAGAGGCTACACCCCCAAGGCGATCCGCGATTTTTGCGATCGCATCGGCGTGGCCAAGCGCGACAGCATGGTGGACGTGGCCCTGCTCGAGCACGCGGTGCGGGAGGATCTCAACGAGACCTCGCCCCGGGTCATGGCGGTCATCGACCCGCTCAAGCTGGTCATCGAGAACTACCCCGAGGGGGAAGAGGAGTGGTTCGACGCGGCGTACTTCCCCGACGCGCCGGGAAGGGGCACCCGCAAGGTGCCGTTTTCGAGGGAGATCTACATCGAGCGGGACGACTTCCGCGAGGACGCGCCCCGCAAGTGGCACAGGTTCGCGCCGGGCCAAGAGGTGCGCCTGCGCTACGCCTGCCTCGTCAAGTGCGAACGCGTGGTCAAGAACGACAAAGGCGAGGTCGTCGAGCTGCGCTGCACCTGGGATCCCAAGTCAAGGGGCGGCACCTCCCCGGACGGCCGCAAGGTCAAAGGGACCTCCCACTGGGTCTCGGCGAGGCACGCCCTCAAAGCCGAGGTGCGCCAGTACGATCGCCTCTTCGACAAAGAAAACCCCTTGGCGGGCGAAGGCGACTACAAGGGCCACCTCAACAAAGACTCCCTCGGAGTCATCGAGGGCGCCGTGGTGGAGCCGAGCCTCGCCCAGGTAAAAGCCGGTGACCGCGTCCAGTTCGAGCGCATCGGCTACTACTGCGTCGACAGCGAAGACTCAGCCCCCGGCCACTTGGTCTTCAACCGCACCGTGACCCTCAAGGATTCCTGGGCGCGCATCGAGCGGAACCTCGAAAAAGACACCTCCGCGTCCGGCTCGGGCAAGCGGGGTCAAAACAGGCCCAAGGCGAAGGCGGAGGGAAACGCCGAGGAAAACGCCGCAGAAGAAAGCGGCGATCAAATCACCATCGGCACCTTCGCCAAGGTCGATCTCCGGGTGGGCATCATCCGCAGCGCCGAGCTCGTGGAAAAGGCGGACAAGCTGCTGAAATTAATGGTCGACATCGGCGAAGGCCGGCTGCGGCAGGTCTTCGCGGGGATCCGCTCGGCCTACCCCGAGCCCGCGAGCCTCGTGGGAGAGAAGGTCATCGTCGTCGCCAACCTAAAGCCCCGCCAGATGCGCTTCGGCCTGTCCGAGGGCATGGTGCTCGCGGGAGGCGGAGGGACCGAACGCCTGTGCGTGGCGAGCTTCGATGGTGAGCTCGAGCCCGGCGACAAGGTGAGCTGAGAAGCTCAAAGAAAAAAAGGACCAAAAGGACCAAAGCGACAAAAGGGACAAAAAGGACTGTCCCTGAGGTCCCTTAGGTCCTTTAGGTCCCTTAGGTCCCTGAGGTCCCTGAAAGGTTTTTCGTTTTTTTAGCAACCGTTCACCCCAACCGGTCGAAGAGAGGGTGAGGAGGTTGTTGATGCAAAAAACAAGGGACCCCAAAAAAGCCGCGGGCTTCATACCCCGTCACGGCGGGTACAGGCAGCTGCTGAGCTATCAAAAAGCCGAAATCGTCTACGACGCGACGGTGAGATTTTGTGATAGGTATTTCAAGCGCTTCGACCGCACCGTCGACCAGATGGTCCAGGCGGCGCGCTCTGGGAAACAAAACATCATCGAA
>JAABTR010000831.1 GCA_011389755.1 Deltaproteobacteria bacterium
CTTCGCCGCCCGGTGATCAGGGCAGGCGAGCCCGGACAGCGATCCGAGGGGCGTGGTCCGAGGGCCTGAGCAGGTCCACGCGTTGTTCCAGCTCGAGGCCGGACTGAGCGACCGTTTCACCGTCGAGACGGCTCGCGAGGATGTACACGGCGCCGCCGGGGCGCACGACGTCTTTGGCCCTGTCGAGCCACCGCGCGGGCTCCCAGACCGCCTGAGCCACAGCGGCGTCCCAGCGCTCTTTGCCTGCGCTCGTGTCCTTGCTCTCGCGCACCTCGAGCCTGTCCTCCAGCCCGAGGGCGCAGACCGCGTGGCGCAAAAAGGCGGTCCGCTTAGGCCGCGGCTCGAGCAGGGTGACGCGCAGACTCTCGTAGACGAGGGCGGCCGGGAGGCCGGGCAGCCCGGCTCCGCTGCCCACGTCCAGCAAACGGCCTCGGGGTTCTAAGACGGTCAGCAGCGTCAGCGCGTCGAAAAGCGGCCCGTCGATAAACTGCGAAAGAGTCTTGGCTCCGGTCAGATTGGTTCGGGCATTCCAAACGAGCAGCTCGTCACAGTAAAGGAGTAGTCGTTCGCGCTTGGGCGGGCTCAGGGGGATTTTCAAGACCTCGCCCATGCGCTCGAGGGTGACGTGGGCCCGATTTCGTTCGCCGGGGTCGTGGGGCATGGGTTGTCTCAGCAGGTTAGGATGACCCCCTCGAGGGGGAGCTGCGTTGAGGCTTTTTGATCGAGGGGTGGTTCTTTGACGGCCGGGTCGGATCCCATCTCGCGGCGCAGGCGCCGGACCTCCTCCAGGGGCAGAAGTTCGCCCAGGAGCTTGTCCACGTAGAGCTCGCCGTCGAGGTGATCGAGCTCGTGCTGCCAGAGCACCGCGTTTGCGTCCGCTGCTCGTGTGTAAACGAGTTCGCCTTCGGGGGTCTCGTGACGGACCCGGACCCACGTGTTCCTGCGGACGAGCCCCCCGACGCCGGGGATGCTCAGGCAGCCTTCGTAGCCCTCGACGGTTTCGTCGCTGCGTTCGACGATCACGGGGTTTTTCGCGAAGACGATTCGTGGGCTGTCGGTGTTGTAGTCGATTTTCAAGGTGGCCACGCGCAGCCCGAGCCCCACTTGAGGGCCGGCGAGGCCGACGCCTGAAGTCGCGAGCATGGTGGCTTCCATCTTTTTGGCCAGACCGGTCAAGTCGACGCCGGGTGGAACGGCGCGGGTGGTCGCCCGGAGCACCTGGGCCAGGGGGCCGCCGCGGACGACGATCTCAAGAGCCTCGCCGGGCGCCTCGATGAGCCGGCGCTCCGCGATCGTAAACGAGAAACCACCGCCGGTCGGGAAACGCGGGTTCTTGTCAGCGGCGCCGCAGCCGAAGCCGAGAGCCGGCGCCGCGGCCAAAAGGGCGACAAAATCGCGCCTGGACAACTGCGTGGGTTTCGTTTTCATGGCTGCTGACTAAGAACGCTCCCGACCGCCGCTTCCGCGAGCGGTCACCCCCCGACGTTGAAGGGGTACTTGATGTTTTGCTGAGGCTGGCCTTTGAACTTGGGAAAGGTGACGGACTTGACCACGTCTGCGACGCAACCGGCCTCGGGGCTGTCGGCCGAATCTCCGATGGGGAAAGCGTTGGCCACGGTGCCGTCCTTGTTGATGACCACCTTGACGACGACCTCTTTGGGCGCGTCCCTAAAGCATTTTTGAGCCTTATCGGTGGAGGCATACATGCAGGCGGCGATTTGAATCTTTGAGAGCTGGTCCGGTGGCTGCAACTCGGCTTGCTCGATCTCCTTGGCGCAGCGCAGCTGGGCCTCGGAGATCTTGGGATCGACCTGGGCTTGCGCCTGGGCACCGCCGACTTCGGCCGAGTCTGCTTGGGCCGCTGTCGCGATGTCACCGTGTGGCGCAGGAGCGCCGCATCCCAGCGCGGCGGCGGCGAGCAAACACATCGAAAAGCCTGTCAACCCGAGCTTTGTCATCTCCATCCCTCCGTTCGGTCTTTTGCGAAGAGTGACGTATCTTCTACCTGCCGAACGATAGCCTCAGTCGGTATTTCTGTCCAGCAACGCCGGTCTCGAATCGGTCCCAGAGCCGAACTGTCAAACACAGATCCATTTGCGGTGAGATTCTCGTGCTCTTTGCAGAAATTGTGACTAGAATGGGAACCATGATCATCAAGGAAGAAACACTATCGTCATACGTTTCGAGTGCGACGATCCTGCCGGTGGATCGCATGCTGAGCCTCGGCAACCGCTTGCTCAAGCAGATGGGGCTCTTTGAGCCGGCCTCGCGAGCGAGCTATGGAGCGGTGAAGAGGGCGCTACTCGCCATGCTCAAGCTGCGCAACTACCTGGTGGTGGAAGGGGAGGAGCACGTGCCGACAGTGGGTGGCGTCGTGCTGGCTTCGAACCATCAAAGCTGGCTCGATGTCAACACCCTCATCGCCACCTGTCCCAGACGGGTTCATTTTATCGCCAAATCCGAGTTTCGCGATTGGCCGCTGCTGCGTGAACTCGTCGAGCTGTCCGAGTCGGTGTTCATTCGGCGCGGCGGGGACGAGCAGGTCCTCGACTCCATCGTTCAAGCGTT
>JAABTR010000832.1 GCA_011389755.1 Deltaproteobacteria bacterium
TAAAATAGGTCTCCCAGGGGAGCCAGGCGCATTTTTTGTGGAGCTTGGCCAGGTGCACCACTGGAAAAAGAGCGAAGCGCACCAGCAACCGAGAAGCGGTGCGGCAGTGAAGGTTGAAGGTCATGGCGCTGCGCCTGTCTCCCCAAAAAGCGACCCCGCCGGGCTCCTTCACAGATGGGCCCAACCCCATCTGCTCGATCTCACGCGCTACGAGGCTCTCGAGCCCAGGCGCGCAGACCGCCCACAGCTCGAGCTCGCCTTTGGATTTCGGATTCGTCGATTTCATGTCTCACCAACAAGGCAGGCGCAGGGCCGGCCTCGCTTCGAAATTGGGCTGAGCCGTGATACAAGATTGCCTGAAGGCCCGATATATCAAAACACCTTCTTTTGAAAGAGACGACCATGTCCGACCGTGTCAGAGAAATTTTCGGCTTCTTCCAGATGGAAGTTTTTGGGATCGCGCTGTGGATCTACCTGGCATCCTTCGGAGCCATCCTATTCGGATTCATCGCAAAGAGGATCACCACGGCCCTGTTTCACAGACTCAAAGTCGCCTCCAAGCGGACCAAGTTCCCGCTTGATGACGTCATATTCGAGGCGCTGTGCAGACCCGCCGAGTGGGCGGTGATGCTGGCCGGTCTGTACGTGGCCGTCGCGATCCTGCCTCTGCCCAAAGATCCCGTGGACATCGAGAGGTTTGTCTTCGCCGGGATGACGGGCCTCTCGGTGGGACTCGTCATCTGGTTCGCCACGCGGCTCGTGGACGGCCTGGCGCGAATCTGGGAGGTGAGGGCCGCCCAGACGGAGACAAAGCTCGACGATCAGCTCGTCCCCATCGTCCGCCGCAGCAGCAAGGTCTTTCTCTTCATCATCGGCGTCGTCTTGGTCCTTCAGAACATGGGATACTCTGTGGGCAGCCTCTTGGCCGGCATGGGCATCGGAGGTGTGGCGGTGGCCATGGCGTCCAAGGACACGGTGGCCAATCTCTTCGGCTCCCTGGTGGTGTTCCTCGACAAACCGTTTCAGATCGGGGACTGGATCGAGATGGGCTCCACCGAGGGCACCGTCGAAGAGGTGGGCCTGCGGACGACCCGCATCCGCACCTTCGCCAACAGCCTCATCACCGTCCCCAACGCCATGTTCACCACCACCTCCATCAACAACTGGTCCCGGATGAAGAAGCGGCGCATCAAAATGACCGTGGGGGTGACCTATTCCACGCCTCCGGACAGACTCGACGAGCTGGTCCAGGGCATCCGGCAGCTCATCGTCGACAACGACGATCTCCACCACGACTTTTTCCTGGTCAATTTCGACAACTTCGGCTCCTCGAGCCTCGACGTGTTCATCTACTGCTTCACGACCACGACCAGCTGGGGGCAGTTTCTTCAGGTCAAGCAGGACCTCATGCTCGAGATCATGCGGCTGGTCGAGCGGATGGAGCTCAGCTTCGCCTTCCCGACCCAGTCCATCCACGTCGAGAGCCTCCCGGGGGAGCCCCCCGCGCTGTCGCGCCAGCGGCCACACTAACAGCTTCTCGGAGCGCCGCCCTCGTCAGCGAGCGAGGGCGCCACGCAGATCCCGTTGAAACAAAAATCGACGATGTGTTCGAGCAGGGATTCGAGGTTATCGCGCTGGCGCAGATCCTGCTCCCACAAGACTCCGAGCAGCTCCATCCGGCTGAAATAACCGAACGACAAGACGACCAGACTCATGACACAGCGCCTGGGATCCAGATCTTTTCGAAAGACCCCCTGGTCGATCCCGCGCCGAATGACCTCGCTGAGCTCCTCCAAACCGGCAGCCGCCGTCTCGAGCAGCACGCGCCCTGCGCGAGCGCCGCCGCCGAGGATCTCCCAACCGAGCAGCCGCACGTAGTTCGGGTTCTTGGCCAAAAACCAAAAGTGGGCGCGGACGAGGCGTTTGGCCCCCTGCACAGGGGGCAGCGACTTTTCAAGGGCCGGTGCGTCCAGGGCGAACAGGTTCTCGAAATTCTTTTCCAGCACCTGGGTGTACAGCTGCTCCTTGTTGCCGAAGTAGACGTAGATCATCCTCTTGTTGACCTCGGCCTCGGCGGCGATGGCGTCGACGCGCGCCGCGTCGTAGCCCTTCTCGACAAAGATGCGCTCGGCCGCAGCGAGGATCTGCCGCTTCGTCTGCTTCGCGTCCCGTTTCCGCGTCCTCATGACCTGTGTCCTCCACTCGAGACCCCAACCAAACGGTTAAACATCAACCGCTGCTAATCTACACTTTTTTTGCCCGCGGCTCCAAAACGCGGCGCCTTTCCCGCGGCCGCCGAGGACAGGTTGTCCCTATCTTTTTAGTATGTTATGCAAGTTTTATGAGCTTGATTTTCCGCGTGACGGCGTGCCTTGTCTTGTTTTCGGCTCCGGCGCTCGGCGAAAAAACCGCCCCGAGCGTCCCCGACGGGATGCTCCCCGTCTTGGGCGGAAAGTTCGAGATGGGGCTCGACAACAAAAAGAGCATCCCCGACGAGCGTCCGGCTCACGAGGTGACCGTCGAGAGCTTCTACCTCGATGAGACCGAAGTGAC
>JAABTR010000163.1 GCA_011389755.1 Deltaproteobacteria bacterium
TCAGGCAATCAGCGATGCTCTTGGTGACAAAATCAGGGCAAACAACACGATCCGCTTAAACACCTTGGTCACCAAAATCGACATCGACGATGACGGCAACGCCGCACAGGTCCGCGCGGCCGATGGCACCTGTTACAAGACCCGCTACGTCATCTCCAACGCCAACGCCCCCGACACCTTGTTCAAGATGGTCGGCTACAGACACCTCCCCACGACCGAGCCGGATCCTGAGGATCCCTACACCTCTTACCACCCGGGTCGCGTCTGGCAGCCCCCGCGGGTCCCGACGGACGCCGCTGCGGTGGATACGCCGAACACGGACGAGGTCGATCAGGTCTCCGGGGCCACGCCGACGGTCTCAACAGCCCAGCTGACCAGCAGCCACGCCGGATGGAATAAGACGAACTGCACGGCCTCGGGATGTCACGACCAAAACGCCCACCGCGTGCCGGGGATTGGAAACAACGCCGCACATTACACCGACGCCCAGTGCACCACCTGCCACGGGACAAATGGATCTCCGATCGCAACGGCCGCCAACCACAGCTCCGCCGGCGTCAACGAAAAATGCGGCATGTGCCACGGGGGTGTGCACGACGGCTTGGGTTACAACGCGCCGACCGACTGCATCGCGTGCCACAAGTTCAACGCCGACAGCGCCGACGTAGGCGACGTACCCGAGTGCGTGGTCACCGAAGAGGGCTACGACGTGGTGATCATCGGCGCCGGCGGCGGCGGCCTCGGAGCGGGCGCCTATCTCACAGAGCAGGGGTACAACGTCATCGTGCTCGAGCGGCACCACAAGGTCGGCGGTTACATGACCAATTTCAACCGGGGTGACTATCGCGTCGAGATATCGACCCACGGTTTCGACGGCCTCGACCCGCGCCCCTTCGTCGACTGGAACGTCGGCATGAACGAATAGCGCGCTCACCCGGCGAACAGCAATGCAGTCCCCGCGACGGCGAGGACAGTGCCGAAGAGCGCCCGCGCCGACGTCTTCTGCTTCTTTAACAGATACTCGAGCGGGATAATGACGATCGGCACGAGGCCCATGAGGGTCGCCGCCACCCCGGCCGCGGTGTTCTGGATCGCGGCGAGGGACAACGAGACGCCGAGAAAGGGTCCGAAGATCGCGCCCAAGGTCACAGTCCCCATGGCGCGCAGGTTTCTCGTCGAGGCGACCACCGCCGGCCACCAGCCGATGATCAGAAACAGGACGGCAAAGCCCGCGGTCCCGGCGATGACGCGGATCTGGGTGGCGGCCATCGGATCGTAGTCTCCCATCCCCTCCTTGCTTAAGATGAGCCCCACCGCCTGCGCCAGAGCCCCCAGGGCGCCGAGCGCGACCCCCCACGCCGAGATTTTCCGCGGCGCGCCCGAAGAGTCGAGGGGCTTCTCGGCCACGACCCAGAGCACGCCACCGACCACCAGGGCCATGGCGAGCCAGTCCACGAGCGCCAAGCGCTCACCGAGCAGCACCCAGCCGAGCAGGGCCACTACGGGCGGCACCAGAGTCATCAGCAGCAGCGACAGCCTCGCGCCGATGAGCACGTAGGCACGAAACAAGCACATGTCGCCGAGGGTGAAGCCGATGAGCCCGGAGACCGACAGCCACATCCACGCCCGCGGCGTCGCATCGGTGGGCAGCGCGAGCCCGCGCGTGACGAAGCCGAAGACGCCCAAGAGCGCAAGCGCGATCACCAGGCGCAGGAGGTTCACGCTGAGCGAGCCGATGCGGCGGCCGCAGTCCTCGAACGCCAGCCCCGAGACCGACCAGCAGACCGCTGTCAACAAGCCGGCGATCTCGCCGGAGTAGGGAAAGTCGAACATAGCCTCGTTTTTAGCGCCTGGAGGCGTCTGTTGAAAATGCCGAAAATCCCCACCCCGGTTTTTTTAGACCTCGCAGTGAGTTCTGCAGGCCAACGCTTTGGGAAGAGGAGAAACCTAGAATTCGCGTAGTTCCCTCTGAACCGCTCGGATGTCAAAATAGCCGATAAGCGCTATTTTTTCATTTTCGATCACATCCATAACCTCTGGGTCGTGAATCAAAAGATAATCGAAATGCTTGAAGAGATATCCAGGCGCCGGGCCGCCTGCCATGGGGTGAAGAACGAATTCTACAATTTCTCCGTATTCGACTGCGCGAAGAGCCTCCAAAATCCTGTTTCTATAGTCGATATAGGCTTTTTCTTTGTCAGAGGCGTCTTGGATCATGCTTGGAATAAAGACACGTGTGGGAGAAACGAGACCACGAGAGGTGAGTTTCGAATCATAGGGGCTTCCAGTCCATCGAACCGAGAGATCGTGCAATTGGGCCAAGTCCAGATAAGGTTTTTCCGTTTTTTCCTGACCTAGTGTGGCAAACCCCTCATGGTTGTCCAAGTGAGTAATATCAATTCCCGCTTCTCGAGCTGCAAGATACTGAGCACTTAGTTCTGTTGCGATATCATTTTGATCTGCATGTAAGAGGAGTTGAAAAATATTTTTATGAAAAAGACCATCCGAGCCAATGAGACTAGGAACATCATCTGGAGAGGAAAGGGGTGAGACGGGATTGTTTTGGTTGGAGGTCAAGGTCAGATGAACTCCTGAGTGTCTGCTTAAGCTTGAGATCATATTTATCGCGTCAGCAGCGGCAGGGTGCGTCACCTGCATGGATGTGCTTTTAATGAAATCAGCCTCGAATCCCTCTTTTACAGCGATATTTACGTTTTCATTCTGGCCCAAATCATCGGCATTAAAAATAACCGCCCTTGAAGCTCCGGCTCTTTCGAGGATAAGGTCATGAGGCGTGTAGAAGGAGGGCCGTTCTCCTTCTTCGGGCCTGTAGAAGCTCATCCATTGGCCACCCCAGCGGGCCCTGTACCAGGAGGCAGTGTTTCCAGGAGAGACATACCATTTTTCTTTAATGAAATCGTCATGAGAAACCGTTCCGGCGCGCCCGCCATTTGGGTCGACATAGTGAACCATTTCTTGTTGTTGGTCATATCCTGTCAAAACAATATAGTGACCAGGAAAAATAAAAAATCTTTTGAGATGTATCATTACGGGCCTGTTTTTAAGGAGATAATTTCTAAAGATGTATTCAAAGCGTTTTTCGCGCTCGGCATCATCCTTCGGGTCATTCCAGTCTGTAAACCGGCCATTGAGTTCAGTGACAAAGTAGGGCTCACAGTTGTAGTATAATCCGCCGGCCGCATCTTTGAGCTGTTCCCAAGAAGTCCCCCTGAGAGAGCCCTCGTTGACGTATTGTGCGATTTGGGTGTCGGCGGTTACAGTCTCGGGTTTTTCTCTCAGGTCGACAATCTCAGAACAGTCACTTTTTGTAAAAATTTTATCGTTTCTGTAGTGATTAAGTATCATATAAAAAGATGCTGGGCCGCATTGGGCCGACCCTTGCGTCACTGGTTCGAAATCGTGGTAAGGCTGAATCGGCTCGTCCTCGAAAACCAAAGAGCCATTGTGGATGCTCCTCATGGAATCCGAAAAATCCTCTGTGGCATCGGTATCTTCGATATTGCATCCGATGACGAAGAGACAACCAAATACCCCCCAGAAAAAGTTTTTTGTGTTCATCTTGCCCGAATCCTTTCTTTTTTAGGTGAGGCCCAAGGACAAACAAACGCCCTTGTGAGATGGCGGTGGCTTCATCATTGACGCCGGTGCTTGGGGCCTGTGCACATGGGGCCGATTCTACACGAGAGTGTGCCATTTTCGTGTAAAAAATCGCTGGTGCTTGGTGAGATAAGTATTTCGTTTTGCGAAATTTTTTTGAATTGTCGAACTACGTCCCTTTGCCGAAAGGGGATCTTGAAAGGGGGTGTTTGACGAAAAGACTATTGAACGAGGAGGCAGCTCTCGAGGTCACTGCGACATTCATCGAGAGTACCGCCGGCGATGACGCATTCTTTGGCTCTCTCGATGCACCCTTCCACGTCATCTGTCAGCCCGTCAGGGAGCTTTGAGACCATGCAGTCCTCGAAATCGAGCCGGCATTCGTCGAGGGTGCCCCCTTGAAGCGCGCAACCCAGTAAACCTCGAACGCAGGTTTTAGCCGAGTCAACGGCGCCGCCGAGGGCGCTTCCATCGAGTCCGGGGATCTCATCAAACACGCACGAGGCAAACTGGTCTTTGCAGTCGCTAAAAGTGCCACCGGCAATCACACACTCTTTGACGTCCTGGGCGCAGTCCTCTATCCCATCGAGCAGCTCTGGAATTTCGGGGATGACGACGATGAGACAATCCTTGAATTCGAGGCGACATTCACCCGACGTTTTCCCTTGGAGCCTGCAGTCTTTGAGCGTCTGGACGCAGGTGCGCGTCTCGTCAATGACGTCGCCGACCTCGTCGGCCAGCTCGTCGAGCTGGGGAATCTCATCGCGCACACACGTGGCAAAGGCGTCTTTGCAGTCGCTGAACGTGCCGCCACCAAGCACGCATTCTTTAACTGTTTCAAGGCATTGTTCTGCGTTGCCAGGCAGGTCTGGGATCTGCAGGTCGTCGGGTATTGTTTCCAGGATGCAGCTCTCCAACGCAGCCCGGCATTCGTCGAGATCACCACCGCCGGTCACGCACTCTTTGACCTCTTCGGCGCAACCCTTCATGTCGGTGGGCAGATCTGAATTATCTGATATCTTCGATATCATGCAGTCTTCAAGATCAACTCGACATTCGTCGATGGTCCCTCCGCCGAGGATGCAGTCTTTGGCTTGGTTGGCGCACTCGTCCACGCCCCCTGGGAGTTCGGGCAGGTCGGGAATTTCTTCAAGTAGGCAGATTTCAAACTCGACACGACATGAGTTAAAGGTGCCCCCATTTAGAATGCAGTCTTTTATCGCCTGTTGGCATTCCACGAACGAGAGCGCGGCCTGTTTTTCAGCGACATCTTTGTCGCTCTCGGTGTTTTCTGCGCAGCTCGAAACCACCAAAGTAAAAAGCCCAATACCGATGACCAATAGACCCCTCTTCATGCTGACACCTCGTTTTCCTTATCGCTCGAGCGACAATGTGTTCAAAAAAGCCGTTCGAAAGGTTCCCCCTTTCAAACGGCGTTCGAGACTTGAATTTCTGACAGGCGTTTATCCTGACATCGGCCCTCCGGGCCACGCGCCTTCGCGCGAGCGCATCTTCTTGCATTCACAAGTATATATATACTCTCAGCGCGGTCAATAGATTTTTTGTCCTTGAAGCAAATTGTCACAAAGTTCCATTATTCGCTCAACCCCTTGAACGTCGGCGAGCGACAAGCCCGGAAGGCCAACTCGGAGAAGCGGCCCCCAAAAAAAATCCACACTCTTTGAAAGACATAGGAGGCTGGGCCCGCAGTTTTTTCATGCTATGCTTCAGGGAAATTTCGCTCGTTGCAAAAGGTGGGACCATGCGTGATATTTTGAAACTTGGAGAAAGTCTCGAGCGCCTGATAGGCTGCGTTTACGAAGAGCTCGCTGCCAATTTCGAGCCGGACAGTCATGAGCGGGCGTTGCTCGAAGGGGTCGCCAGCGAAGAATTCGTTCACGCTCGCGTTATCAGCGCGCTGATCGTCGAGGTCGAGGAGGTGGGAACAGGTGTGCATTTCGATTACCGACGCGTTCGTGATGAACAGCTGCGTATACTGGGACTGGTAACATCATTACTCTGCGAGGTACGCGGTGAAGGGGCGAATCTCGGTCGGATCCTGGAAGAGATGCTAGAGATGGAGAAGAGTCTGTCGGAGAATCTCTTTGGGTTCCTGTCCTTGCTGACAAGTATTCCATCTCGCGACAAAGTGCAACAGTTGGCCAAGCAGAGCGAAGAACACGCCGTTCGTCTCGCTGGGATCTCATTTCCCTCCTGACGAGGCCACGCTGCCCACGGCACCAACGCATTATCGATGTCCCCGATAACCGATGTCAACTTGTTTTCTCCGTACAAAACTCACCCAAACTAACGCTTTCCAAACAGCCGCTTCCATGGCAAGGTGCGCTACTATCAGCAATCGACAATGCGGGCAAAAACCCGAGGATTTCAAGGGAGGGGTCTCATGAAAACAAAATCATTGTTTTTACTTGGCGCGGGGCTGTTGGTGTGCGCGATGACGTGTGGAAGCCGAGCGACGGCACTCAACAATCCCCATGTGCCCGTTGGGCGCGGACCTTTTTTCGAAGGCTGGTACACGAGGATAACGGACGCAGACGGCGACCGCTCTTTGGCGGTTATCGTGGGATCCCATCTCCCAGCTGGGGAGCAGTATCAACCCGGCGCGTGCTTGCCGGGGTATGTCCAGATTCTTTTTAGCGAAGGCAACGGTGCATCCGTGCAAGCGTTCGAAGCCTTCCCCGAGTGCACATACGCTCTAGTCGACGGCGAGCCGGTCGACAGATCGCCCAGGCTGCATGACGAATCGAACTTCGAGTGGATTGCCGAGGGATACGGCTCCATCAGCCAAGACGCGATCGGCGTGGAACTTCCAGGCATCGCAAGGGTTTGGGCCCAATTCTCGGAAACAGTGTCCTGGAATGAGACCTTTGGGGAGATAGGACCCGAGGGGCTCTTGGCCGGACTGCCGCTTCCGATGCACTGGCATGTGCATAGCCTGGGATCGACGGCAGAATACGAGTATGAGGCTTTCGATGAAAACTCCGGCAGTGTCCTGATTCTAAGCCAAGGCTATGCGCATCAAGAGAAAAATTGGGGGAACGCTTTTCCCCGTGCATGGGCCTGGGTCGAAGGCATCAGCGAAGGTAACGAGTCCCACTTGGTGCTCGGTGGCGGCAAGATGGACGTCGGTCCCGTGGAATTTCGCCCCTGGATTATCGGTTACCATTCCCCCTTCGTGAGCTCGGATTTCAATTTTGCCAAATTGGGGACGGTCGTTCGAACCTCTATCGATTCGTGTAGTGGAGTTTTCCAACTGCTGGCCAGGACACCGACTCGGACTCTACATGTGCATGCCTTCGCCCCGCTGCCGTCCTTCGGCTCGGTCGGAATTCCCTCCATCGAAGGTTTCGTCAGCGACGGGGCTATCGAATCTTTTTCTGCGACAGTCGAGGTGAAATCTTATAAACACACCCCCTGGGACGGCCTTTGGGGGCGCGGTCACCTCGTTGAAGAGCAGGTCTTCAAAAACGCTGTGCTGGAATTTGGAGGGGACTATCGATACTGCCACTGAGCGCCGCTTAAGAGATATCGAAGGGGGGAGCTTGCACGCAGCAGAAACGATGGTTTGAATCTGCACTGCAAGCAAACCTTCTGGATAGGCGCGCGAAAGATGAACAAGACATTCTGGATGCTCCGGCTTCTTCTGCGCCGGATATGGGTCCGAACCGCATCGATCGGACTTCTGGGCCTGGTGACGGCGCTCGCGGGAGTCTTGCTCGCGCCCGTTACGCAAAAGAACGTGCAGAGATGGCGCTTACAACCAAGGGCGACAAGCAGCGCCTGAAGACGATCATGCGCGGCGCAAAGGAAGAGAATGGGGCAAGCCCCTCCTGTTGACATATAGGGTTATTGATACATCGTCTTCGGCGACGATGAACTGGCCACTTTTCAACACCGCTGCAATTTACAACATATACTCCAATGCATCGTGTTTCCTTTTAATATTTGCGCGCGCAATAGAAATAAACTCCTAATTTCAATTGACATCCATCTCGGACCTCGCCTATTTAACAGCGGCGGTGTCAAAAAAACTGAGGGGGATAAATCCTTTCTCATAGCAAAGAGACGAAAACCTTGAGTTGGGTAGGAGAACAACAATGAAAGAGCGTTTAGGTATTGTATTCGTTTGCTGGGCTCTCGTGGTCCTGTGTGTACCGCTTGCATCTCGGGCGGAGGTCGTCGTCTTGCCAAGCGGCTATAGTTTAGGTCCTCTGACCGAGCTGCGAGACGAAATCGATTTCCCCGAGCTCTCTGCCGACCAAAAACAGGTCATCGCATCCCAGGCGCGGATGCTGATAGAGTATGTCTATGTCAATCGCTATCACAAAGAGGCGGTTTACGGCCCGTCGGTCGCCATCGGCGATCGCATGGCAGCCATAGAGCAAAACGCCGCGGCGATGCCGACGAAGGCTCTTGAGCTCGCCATCGCGCAGGCGTGGAACAGCCAGCGGGATGGGCACCTCAATTTCTTCTTTCCAAAACCCTACGCCTGCTACGCGAGCATGTTGCCCTTCTCACTGGTGGAGGTGTTCGCGCCCGACGCCGAGCACGCCATCGTCGTAAAATCGCTGCGCTCCTTCGCCTCCTCGCTGGAGGAGGTGCCCAGCATTGGAGACGAACTCGTCGAGTATGACGGGCTGCCAATCGAACGTGCCATCCAAGAGCAAATCGAGACACACGGCGGCTCCAACAACTCAGGCGGCTACGCTCAAGCTATGTACACACTCACGGTCCGCGACCACCGATTCCATCTCGTGCCCGAAGACGACACCGTCGCATTGACCTTCCGCACCCCCGAGGGCCGGCTCTACACCGTCGACGCACCGTGGACGACCCAGCGGGACGACTGGTGCGTCACGCCGCCAAACGGTTACTCGATGGCAGAAGGGACGCCCGACCCCCTCGCCGTGGCAGAATCGACGAGCTACCCCTTGCGCGATGACGCGCTCGAGAGCGACTCAGTGAACCCATACCTTCTTTTGTGCTCGGACATCGAGAGCGCCTACGAGATCGAGCCGACCGCCGCGGGCCCGTCGCTGATCCCCACTTCGAACCCCGACATCTCATATACCCTCGTCGAGAACCGCTACGGGGTGTTCGGCTACCTGAAGCTCGCCACGTTCATGTCCAGGGGTTATCAGGCCGACGCCGCTTTCGAGCTCATCCGCGACCTGCTCACCACCAAGCTGAAAGACACCCGCGGTCTCGTCCTCGACCTGCGCGGCAACCCCGGCGGGACCATCGAGCTGGCCGAACGCCTGCCCCAGCTGTTCGCGTCCCGGGCAGTGCCGGTGCAAGGCGCGAGGCTCCTCAACACCGAGCTCAACGCTTTCATCCTCAACAGCTCCTTCCTCGGGATGGGACCCGACGCGCACTGGTCCGCGGTTATCAACGAAGCCGCCGGGACCGACGCTCGCTACACCAAGACCGCGACATTTACCACCGCTGCCAACGCCAACGCGGCCGGCCAGGCCTACTTCGCCCCAGTGGCGATCCTCACCGACGCCCTGACCTACTCGGCCGCTGAGCACTTCGCCTCGATTATGCAGGACGAGCGGCTCGCCACGATCTGGGGCGAGGACCTCAAGACCGGCGGGGGCGCCTCCAACGCGATGGATCACGCGAACTTCGTGCGCTACGTGGGAGGACCGTTCGTCTCTTTGCCCGCGGGGCAAGCCATGCGAGTGGCGTGGCGCCAATTCATTCGAACCGGTCGAAGCGCCGGCATGGTCCTCGAGGATCTCGCCGTGACCTCGGACCGGCGCGTGCGCCTCACCCTCGACGAGCTCTTGAGCGGCACTCCGACGCAGCTGACTCGCATCACCTCGGACCTCTACTACTTGTCCACAGGCGGAATATCTTCGGCCTATTTTGACGTCCCGCGCCAGACCGAGACCTCTATCGACGCGCTCGGACTCGACCTGACTGTAACCAACACCGACGACGTCCAGGTGTGGTTAAATGGAGCGTTCGTTTCAAAGACAAGGGTCCAAGCCAAGGCGGCGAAGACGGTGCGGATAGAGATCCCCGCGGCCCGCGTCCACGTCGGCGACACCCTGGATATCGAGCTGCGCGGCTTCATGTACGCAGACCAGGTCTGGCGCGTAAAAAAACAGCTCACCGTGCTCGGCCACATGGTGACCGTACCGCCTGAAGGATTGTCTTTCGATTTTTCAACGGCCACCGACCTGGGCCCGTTCACGGTGACCAACATCAAACCGTGGATCAACTCAACGCCCGAGAACGGGTGGCGCCTGCGGGACGCCGCCCTCGGAATCGGCGACGGGAGCCAGTACAAGCGCAACGTCAAATCCGACCTCTCCGTGATGCTCGACCTCTCAGGCCGCACCGACGTCAACCTGGAAGTAACGGCCGACGTACAAACCGAGAGAAAGTACGACTACGTGGACGTGTACGTCACCTCAGGTGACGAGACCTTTGCGCTCGATCGCTGGACGGGCCTTATGCCCACGACGACCTATTCCTACGACCTGTCGTTCGCCGCCGGTAAGAAAAACGTCGGCTTACACCTCCTGTTCTACAGCGACGGCTACATGACTGATCGCGGCGTGGAGATCTCGAGCCTGCGCCTGTTCTGACGAGCCGCTGTTTCTACAGCCTGCTTCTACGGCTCGAAGACCTGAAGGGGGATTACAAGTAGAACACGCCGCGGAGATCCTCGGTCGCGCTGATGAAGGTTTGGGCGCCTTTCTTGTCCCGCCACGACCACGCGCGGAACTGATAGAACATGCCTTGCTCGAGCGCCGGCCCGTCGTAGGCCACGTCCACGGTGTCGCTGCCCGACACCCCCGGAAGCTCGGTCTCCCAGAGCTTCTCGCCGAACGCATCGAACAGCTTTACGAGGTAGCCGTCCTCGCTCGAGTCGTCGGCGAACCGGAAGGTCAGACCTATGCCTGAGACCTGCTCGGGCTCTTCGGCGCCTGGAGACACGACCGCGAGGGCGCCCGTCACCTTGAAGCCCTCGGCGATGGGCACGTCGGCCCCTTGGACCGCGATGCGGACGATTTGAGTTCCGCCGATGGTCTCATCGGGATCGCGGACGAGGCCATCGTTCTCGAACGCGGCGAGCACGACGTATCGGCCGTCCGGAACGCCTTCGATGCTGAACGTGCCTGTGACGCCGGCGGCCCGGAGGCCTGGCGGTACGATGCCTCGCGCCGTCGTTTCGGCGAAGGTGCTCTCGAGGACCAGGACCACGCTCGTGACCGAGCCCCCAGGGGCGTTCACGATCTCGACCTTGCCCGACACCGTCGACAGAGCCTTGTCCGCGACCTCGAGGTCCACGTCGGCTTTTTCTTCCCCGGCGGTGAGGCTTATCGACTGTGGGACGAGCTCTACGCCCGCCGCATATCCGCTCACCGTGTAGCTGCCTTGCGGGACGTTGAAGATGACGTACTCACCATCCCCATCCGACATGCCCGACAGCGGGGTCGCCGCGCCTTCCGCCACGACGAGCACTCCGGCCGGCGTGTCGCCGAGCACTGCTCCGGAAATCGACCCGAGGCTCTGCGTGTCGCCCTCGAGGGGCAAGAGGCGAATCTCCGTCGCGGTGCTCTCCAGGAGATACCCGTCATCGCCGTGTTCGACGGCCAGCGCGGCGTCGACCGGCAGCGCCGGACGAATAGGTGTGGGGAAGAGCTCATATCCCATCGCCTGGGCGCGCAACGTAACCTTGCCTTCGGCCGGCGTGCCTTCTTCGTCGCGGGTCGCGGCGATTGTGAGCTCGTAGGCTCCGTTCTCGTCGGTGCGCGCCGCCGACCCTTGGGGCGCTTCGTTGGCGTCCATCGCCTGCACGACGGCGCCCTCGATGGGATCGAGCGTCACCGAGTCGACGACCTTTCCCCGCAGCCACACTGGGGCGAAGCAGCGCGCCGTCCCGTCGACGAGCTCTTCGCAGACCTCGCCTTCTATGCACTCGGGCGCAGCGAGATCGCATTCATCTCCGCTCTTCGGGCCGCTCTTCTTCTCGTCGCCACCGCAGCCGATGCTCAAGAGCGCGGACAGGCTCGCGATCACGCCGAGCCTCTTCGAAATGACAGACTTCATACGTCTCACCTCCTCCTTAGAGAGCTTCGCTTCGCGTGAACACAACAACATAAGACCGTTCGGTGTCTCGGCAATTCGCTTCGGAAGAAATGAAGACAGTTGTGAGCTCAATACCCTCTGACGCCTTTTTCAATGACGCCTTTTCCAAGGCGCCTCACGACGCGCTGCCGACCACCGCTGCGGGAGGCTTCGAGGCTCCGATCCCTTCGCTTCGAATCATTTTCGCAGCCGCGGCGTTTTTGCCCAGCTCACGGGCGAGGATGCCGGCGGCGAGCACCGAGCTCGCCATGGCGAGGATGATGAGGCTCGTGTACGCGGCGGAGTTCGTGATTCCCGCGGCGAAGGCGGTGGACGCGACGACGAGCCCGGGACCGCCGCGGGCGTTCACGCTGATGGCTATCGCGTTGGCCATGGCCGGCTTTTCGCCGGCGATCCGGGCGCCTATGAGGGCGCCGCCGTACTTTACGACGGTGCCTATGATGAAGATCCCCAGGGTCAGGCGCCAGTCGAAGTCCTGAATCAGGTCCAGCGACACGCCGATGAGGGCAAAATACAGCGGGATGAAAAGCGAGCTCCCGACCACTTCGATTTGCTTTTGCGCTCTGACCAAGGACGGCTGGGTGTTGGTGGAGGAGATCATCCCAGCCACCAGAGCGCCGAACATGGGCGCCAGCCCGAGAAACATGGCGGCCCCCGTGATGGCGAGGATCGACACGATGGTCCAACCTAGCGGGCTGCGCTCCGCTATCAGATTGAATTTCGAGGATGCCCGCCGCACGCTGCCGAAGCCCCAGGCGGCCAGCGCGAGGATCGTCAGGCTCGCGACCACGTGCCAGACGATGAACGCCGCCGAGTCGGGCGCGAAGCCCAGGTAGTGCGGAATGGAGGCGTCGCCCTTTGCGCCCGCCTCCGCCATGCCCAGCGCCATGGACAAAGCGATGTACAGTAGCACGTCTTCGATCACGGCGACCGAGAGCACGATGCGCGCAAGGCGCGTGTTCATAAGGTCGAGGTCGAGGAAGATGCGCGTTATCACCGGGATGCTCGTGATCGCAAGCTCGATGAGCAAGACGATCTTCAGCGCCGTGAGCTGGTTGGCTCTTCCGACGTATTTCGAGACATCGATGAACTGAAGAAGCAGCAGGCCGGCGGCGACGGGGATGAGAACTCCCAAAGCAGAGATCCACGCGACAGCCCGGGTATCTCGCGGTGTGATCAGCCGCCGGAGCTGAAGACCGCCTATGAACATGAGCATGAGCAACCCAATGGTGCTGCAGAAGCTGAGTATCGGCTCCACCGGCGAAGGCCCCGAGGGAAAGAGCCAGCTATGCCCCGCAGGCCAGAGGCGCTGAAAGACCGTGGCGCCGAGCAAGATGCCGCCTGTCAACTCACCGACCATCGGGGGAATGCCGAGCCTCGCGGCTAGGGAGCCGCCAAAGTGGGCGAAAACCAAAAGCGCACAGATGGCTATAAGAACATGGAAAACATCAATTGATGCTAAATTCACAAGAGTTCCTAAAGTCGCTAAGGTCGGCCGCGCAGGTGACC
>JAABTR010000164.1 GCA_011389755.1 Deltaproteobacteria bacterium
TGTAGGCCGAAAACCAAAGAGAAGGATCTCACCGGGCAGCCGTGTGCGCGAGAGTCGTTTTAACCCTCAGCGCAGATGGATCGCTGTGTCCCTATGGAGCCGGTATGAGTGAAGAGATGTCGGAAGTCGCCGCGCGGGCGATCGAGGAAGCCGAGTTCGAGGTCGAAAAGCTCTCGGGTCGAGAAGAAGAACCGTGGTTCCGCTATGTGGCCCTGTCTTCGACAATCATCGCTGTCTTGTGCGCCATCGGCGCCTACTTCACAGGTGCCGCATCTGACCGCGCGAGCGTGGAGCGCACCAAGGAGGTCATCCGGTGGCAGTCGGCGCAATCCGAGTCCACATCAGAAGTGATCATGCAGGCGCAAAGGGAAATCCTGCTCGCGCTGGGTCAAACACCATCGCCGAAAGACACCGAGCAGGAGGGGAACATAGAGCGCGAACGCGAGGAAAATTCCAAGGGATTTGACCAGGCCCGCGAAAAAACAATGGAGCTCTACGAAGCTCACGATCTGATGGCGTCCGGGATCACGTTCTTTCAGCTGTCGATCGCCCTGGGAGCCATCGCGATTCTCCTTCGAAAAAAGAAACTCTGGCTCGTCGGGGTCGGGTTCGGCGTGGTCGCCTGTGTGGCCACCGTCGCCGGATACGTCTGGTTCGAGCACATCGTCAACGAGCTGACCCCGCTGCTGGACGTCAGCAAACAGTCATGAGGAGAAAGGGGAGCCTTCGCTAACCCCTTCCCACGAACAAAACCACCAAAGCGCGCCTCTCAGCGCGCCGAAAAGGAACCAAAGGATAACACTATGACGACACAAAAAAAGATCCTGACAGTGGTATCGAACTACGGATACTGGGGCGTGGAACTGACCGGCCCGATGACAAAGCTCGAGCGCGCTGGATACGAACTCGTCTTTACAACGCCCAATGGTGAAAGACCCGTCGCACTTCCCCCGAGTTATGACACCTCCTACGTGGATCCGCCCCTTGGAAAGTGTGTGACCACCTCATTCGATGCGAATCAAGTCATGGAGATAAAAGATTCTCCGAAGCTGAACAATCCCATCAACCTCTCGAAATGGTTTCCAGAGCGCCCTTATTTCAGCGCGACCAATTTTATTAGAGAGTGGGAGACGTATCACGCTCAACTCAAGGAACGCTCCCTGGACCTCGAACAGTACGCGGGTCTTCTGCTCGTCGGCGGAAGCGGACCGATTGTCGACATGGTCAACAACCAACGAGTCCACGATCTGATCCTCGGCTTCCACAAGGCGGACAAACCGATCTCGGCCATCTGCTACGGAGTCGCCTGCCTCGCGTTTGCCCGAGATTTCAATGAACGCCAATCGCTCATCCAGGGCAAGCACGTCACCGGTCACTGCGTCGAATACGACTATCATGACGGCACCGGCTTTGTGGGAACCGACTTCAACATGGGGCCCCCGCCGTACGTCCTCGAATACGTCCTGCGCGACGCTGTCGGCCCGCAGGGCATGTATCACGGAAACTTCGGCAAAGAGACCTCGGTCGTCGTGGACTACCCGTTCATCACGGCGCGCTCCCTCCAGTGCTCCCACGAGTTCGGCGAAAAGCTCGTCGAGATGTTGGACAAAGGCCTGCGGCGATACGGCTGGTGAGCCCAAAGGAGTCTGCGATGAACGCGAAACCCGGACGACAAAAGGTCATCGAGCAGTTCCTGGCTGACGGGATGAACCACATGTTCGGAAATCCCGGCACCGTCGAACAGGGATTTCTCGATGCGCTGCGCTTCTATCCCGAAATGAAATACGTCCTGGCATTACAAGAGAGCGTCAGCGTCCTCATGGCGGATGGCCACGCGAGATCCACCCACAAGCCGACGCTGGTGCAGCTCCACAGCGCGCCGGGCATCGGGAACGCCGTGGGAGCTCTCTACCAGGCGAAGCGCGGGCACTCGCCTCTCGTCGTCATCGGCGGGGACGCGGGATTGCAGTACATGAACATGGACGCCCAGATGGCCGGCGACTTGGTGGCGATGATGGAGCCCGTCACCAAGTACTCCACGATGGTCCTCGATCCGCGGTCGCTCTTGCGCACGCTGCGGCGCGCCATCAAGATCGCGGCCACCCCGCCAATGGGGCCGGTCTACGTCTGTCTTCCGATGGACATCCTGGACGCGATGAACGAAGAAGAGGTCCGACCGACCTGCCTACCATCGACCCGTGTGCTCCCGGATCCACACGTCACCTCGCAAGTTGCCACCCTTTGCGCCTGTGCCCAGCGGCCCATGATCTACATTGGAGACGGTGTCGTAAAGGCCGGCGCGATCGATGAGGTCGCGAAAGTCGCCGAGCTCATCGGCGCCCAGGTCTGGGGAGTGGACGTCGGCGATCAGAACTTCGACACGACGCACCCGGCCTATAAGGGGACGACCGGGCACATGTTCGGCGCGTCGAGTCTCCCCATCACCCGCAGGGGCGATCTGAATCTCGTGGTGGGTACGTACATGGTCCCGGAGGTCTTCCCTGAGCTGGGAGACATCTTTGATCCTGAGTCAAAGACGGTCCACTTCGACCTGGACGCCTACGAAATCGCGAAGAATCATCCAGTGGACATCGGCGTGGTCTGTGATCCCAAGCTCTCCATGGCCGGCCTCGCCCAGGAGCTTTCATCGCACATGTCCGCCGAGCAAAAGGCCCGCGCCAAAGGCCGGCTGGACGAGATGCGGGTTCAAAAGGAGCAAAAGATCGAGCGCGACACAAGGAGCTACGCCACGTTCGAGGGCCAGTCTCCTCTTCATATGTCGCAGTTCGCGCGGGTCTTGGCCGAGAAGCTGCCCCAAGATGCGATCATCTTCGATGAGGCCCTGACAAACTCTCCGGCGCTGACGCATTTTCTGCCGCCCAAGAAACCCGGCAGCTACTTCGTCACCAGGGGCGGATCTTTGGGTGTCGGAATCCCCGGAGCGCTCGGGGCGAGTCTCGCAAACCCGGGGCGCCGAGTTATCGGCTTCTCCGGAGACGGCGGATCGATGTACACGATTCAGGCGCTCTGGTCAGCCGCTCGGCACGACATCGGCGCCAAGTTCGTCATCTGCAACAACGGCTCCTACAGGCTCCTCCAGCTGAACATCGATGCGTACTGGAAACAGACCGACATCGAAAAACACGCGTTCCCGACCTGTTTCGATCTGTCGAGTCCCAGGCTGGACTTCGTGGGGATAGCCAAGGCGATGGGCGTCCAGGCAATGCGCGTCGAGCATCCAGGCGAGATCCCGGAGGCCATCGATCGCATGCTCTTCGACGACAAACCCTTTCTCATCGATCTCGCGCTGGAAGGAGACGTTCACCCCGAGCTCGTCGGAGTGAAATGCGGCCAATAGGTGCAAGGGTTTGCGGCTGCGACAACCCAGGGAGCCACCCTCCCAAAGAAATCCCACGAGGTTTTCAATGAGACTAAAAGGCAAGAAGGTCGCTGTGCTTCTCGAGAGCGACTACTACGAGAAAGAGATCTTCTATTATCAACAGCGCTTTCCCGAAGAGGGCGCCGAGCTGCACTTCCTCTCGCGGCTTTGGAATCAAGACAAGCTCACGTTTACGGGACACGAATACAAAGTGCCCATGGAGTGCGATCGCAGCTTCGAGAACATGAGCGACGACGAGCTCGCGAGCTACTCGGCGATCATCGTCCCGGCAGGCATGGTCGCCGACCGTTTGCGCTACACCGAGAGCGTCTCGGACGTGCCGCCAGCCGCCCGTCTGATGCAGCGAGCATTCGATAACAAAGAGATCATCAAGGGGATCATCTGTCACGGAATGTGGCTGATGGCTCCCGTCGCGCAGACGATCAAAGGACGGCGTGCCGTCGTGCACAACAACCTGATCGGTGATGCCCGCTGCTACGGCCTCGAATACATCGACCAAGACGTGGTCGAGGACGCAGATCTCGTCACGGCGCGCACCGGTGGACACTGCAACGTCTTCGCAAGACGGATCATCGATCGCCTCTC
>JAABTR010000833.1 GCA_011389755.1 Deltaproteobacteria bacterium
GAGCGGCTGATCCGTTCGAGCTCTTTGAGCTCCTCTCGCCGCTCGAGCAGCTGCTTTTCAAACGCCTCTATCTGTTCTTTGGTCAGCTCATCCATGTTCTGCAGAGCGTAGCTCGAAGAGTCTCTTTCTGGATAGATTTTTGCAGCCGGGCGCTGTTTTTTTGATTGGGCGAGGCTAGTCGCACAAAAGCACGTTCGACAGCGGATGGGCAACGCAGAGGTTGATAAAGCCTTGTTGGGGCTTGCGCTGACTCACCGGGTCCCCCGGTTCGAAGACCTCGCCTTTCAAAAGGCGCATGCGGCAGCGATTACAGGTGTTGGATCTACAAAGGGAGTCGCGGGTCACCCCGGCGCGCTCGAGCGCGCTGAGCAGCGGCTCGCCTGCCGCCGCGGACAGCTCGCCCTCTAGGCCGCTTATCCGCACCTCGAAACGGCTGCCTTTCGAGACGTGGCGCGGCCAGCCTTTTTCTTTCGTGACATCTTCAGGGGGGCCGTAGGACTCGAGCCGGATCCGCGCGCGAGGCACACCGAGGTCGCGCAGGGAGGCGAGGATCGATTCATAGCTCTCTTTGCGGCCGCATACGAAGAACGTCAGGCGATCCAGATCCCGACCTGCCAGGTGCTTGACCAGGAGCTTGTCATCGATGCGGCCGGTCTCTTTCGTCCACGAAGCAGCGGGCCGAGACAGCACAAAGACAACGTCGAGCCAGGGGTGTTTTTTTTCCAGCTGCTCGAGCCGGTGGTGAAAGATGATGTCCTCTTTTGTCTTCGACCCGTAAAAAAGGGTAAAACGTGGCGGCCTGGGCTTTCTTGCCAGGTCTTCGATGATGCTCATAAAGGGGGTGATTCCGATGCCCATCGCCAGCCCTATGAGGTCATCGGTGTCTCGAAGCGGGTTGAAAAAAAAATCGCCGTCAGGTCCTGCCACGTTCAAAACGTCAGATACTTCGAGCTGGTCGACCAGGTATCTCGAGACGAACCCCGACTCTTTCTTTTTTACTGTGATTTCAAGATAATCTTCGAGGTCCGGTGGTGATGAGATGCTGTAGGGGCGGCTCACGATGGTGCCGTCTATATCGACGCTCACCTCCAGGTACTGCCCTGCATAGAACGTCGGGACTGCGCCGGACGCGGGTTCGAGTCGCAAGACCACGGTGTCTGGGGTCTGCTTTGTCTTGCCTTGCACGCGCATCGGTCGCCTAAGAGCGCGGTAGCCGGCGAGGACCGACACGGTCTGGGCGTGGTGTGGCGGGTGCTCACCGCGGTCTGGGATTTGGTACTTCGTTTTTACGGTCTTTGCGACCCGTTTGAGGTTGCGGGCCAAGGTCTTGTAGCCGAAGAATCTGCTCGAGTGGGGTTTGGCCGAATCAAAAGAGCTCTCGAGCATGCCGGCGGCGATGTCCATCTCCCGCGGAACCACCCGGTCGGCTCCGCGGTTCGCCAAGATGGAGTCGGCCACCTTGTGCCCGGAGCTGATGACCCCTTGGTAACCTCCGCTCGGCTGCGTCCACGCCCCGACGAACCACAGACCTTCCAAGGGTCCTTTGTTGTCGAGACGGAAGCCGGGGTTGTGCTCGGGGGTGTTCGCGAAACCGTAGATGGCGCCGTGGGGATTGTTCGTGTAGCGCATATTTGTCCAGGGCGTGGCCACCACTGCGGTCTCGATGTTTTCGGCTACCTTGGGGTAGCTCGCCTCGAGACGAGCGAGCATCTGCCTGCCGAGCTCGAGTTTGATCTTGGGGTACTCGTTGGCCGCTACGGCATTCCAGGCGGCGCCGTCGCTCAGGGAAGAGACGCTCACCACCCCGCTGCCCGGGGGGCAAAAGTCTGGGTTCTCCACGTCAAAAGCGCAGATGCTCAAGGAGAGAGGCTGGCGGATGCTCAGGCACGCCTCGTACTGCGCCTCCATGTCCAACGTATCGCTCAGGTAGATCTCGTGTTGCTCGATGCCCAGGTCCCGGCTGGGTTTGCTCAGCCCCAGATAAAGGGAGACTGAGCTCAAGCTCGGTTCTCCGAAAGCGAGGCGATCGTGATAAGCGCTGTCGATGAGCTCGGGGTCGATGAGCTCGTTGCAGGTCACGAGCGGAGAGACATTGGAGATCACCGTCTTGCACAAGACCTCCTCTTGGCGGTCCGAGATGACACCGAGGACGCGCCCGTCCTCGGACAGGATTCGCGAGACGCCGTGGGAGAGGCTCACGGTTGACCCTTCTTTTTGGATCTTCGCGACCAGCGCGTCGGCCAGAGCCTGGGATTTTTCGCGGATGAGGCTGCCGCCGAAGCGCAGGTACGAGCTCATGGCGAGGGCATAGAGAAGAAAAGACAAGCGCGTCGGGGGCAGGCCGAAGTAGCTCCATAGCTGTGCGAGGGCGAGGCGCGCCGCGGGATCTCGTATCTCTCGATACAAAACGTCCGACAAGGGGACGCCGGCGGCGTGGGCCAGGTTCGGGTAGAGACTCAGGGCCCGGGCCGGGGAGGGGCGGGCTCCCGTGGCCTTGACGAGATCCCCCTCGTAACCGATGGCCAAGATGCGGCGGAACAAGCT
>JAABTR010000834.1 GCA_011389755.1 Deltaproteobacteria bacterium
CACATCCACATCTTGAGCCCCTGGATGTCCGCAGCGGCCTTGACCGGCTTGTTGGTGAAAACGTAGACGAACCCGGTCTCGGCCCAACCCAGCAGAACGAAACCCGCCTTTGCGAAGCCTCTCTCGAGGTCCCCGGTGACCTTGTTGATCACGCAATCGACCTCTTTGTAGTTGGAAAAGAGACTCGGCAGCTCGAGCACCCGCTCGGCCGGATTGATCTCCCCGAGTCCGCGTCCCGTGAAGCCCCCGCCGTGCACTTGACCGAACTTCATCTTACGGATCACGTCGCCTTCGTCGCCCATCACACCGCCGGCGTAGTACTTGATTTTCACCTCGCCACCGGTCTTCTGCTCGATCTCCTTGGCCATGTCCTTCATGACCTTCATCCAGGTGGTCCCGTCCGGCGCCAAGGTCGCGATCTTGATCCGAGTCTTGGCCTCGGCCGCTCCGGCCGCTGCCGCGATGATGAAGAGGGCCACGATTGTGCAAAGTTTGATTTTCATTGGATAACTCCTGACGAACTTCATGTCTTTGTTGCCGCTTCAATCACAGACGGCATAAAGGCTCGAAATATTCGACCTCGGGTCCGAATTCGGGCACGGCGAGTCACCATATCGCAATTCGCCACAGAACCGAACCTAGAAAATATCGTCAGCCTGGGAAAGCAGCCGACCGGCTTTTTCCTTGGCGAGGGTGTTGGCGAGCCGCATCTCCGGCAGGATATCTGCAGGCGCAGCGAGCACCTCGCCGAGCACCTTTTCGAACAACTCCCGATTGAGGGTCTGTGCGCCGTAGTACCGAGCGAACAGGTACTTGGTCATCAAGAACTTGCCGTCCGCCGCGCCTATCGCCAGCTCGTACTCTCTGAGGGCCTGCTCCGGCTGCCCACCGACAACCGGGCCCATGGACGCGTTGAAGACCATCAAGAACAGATGTCCGCCGCCGTAGAACAATCCGGGGCTGAGGGTGTTCGCCCGCTTGATCATCGCCACGACCTTGGGGATGTCGGCGAGCGCCTCGAGATCGTCGCGGGAGAGGTTGATGTACAGGCCCCAGTTGAACGCGGTCCAAAACAGTGCCGGACCGTCGTCCTCATCGAGGGTCGCCAGCCAGGCTTCGAAATCGGGCAGGTCACGGTCGTAGGCCTCGGCGAAGCCCGTGCGCTGCTCGAGCACGCGCAGGGCAAAATCCCGCCCGCGCAGGTAGAGCCCCTTGGCTCTGTGGTTTACGGCGGCTTGCGCCTCCTCATCGTCCACCGAGTCCTCGAGAAAGCCGAAGGTGTAAAGGGCGAACAGCTGCGAGGCGGCGAGCTGGATCTCCTCGTTCCCGGGGTCACCCAGCGCCATCCCCTCGACCAGCTTCAGATTTGCGGGCGCCGCCTCCGCGGCAAAGACCGGATCCGGGTCGGCGTAGAAGGCGCGGATCGCGTCCTCGGCCATGGTGAAGCTCGCGTCGATCACCATGTGCTTGTAGCTGCACCCGCTGAGGAACCCGGCCGCGACCACGGCGGCCACCACTGTGACGATAGGTCTGCTCGATATTGACATCCCTTTATAAAGGAATATGCCCGACGATCCAATGACCCAAAATTCGACTTCCTTCAGATAACCGATAACCGCATGTGGTCGACGTCCTCTGGCGGGCCCTCTCTTTCCGATTTTCGCCAATTTTTGGATTGGGGTTCACGGACAAGGCCTCATCGCATACAATTGCGCGATTCATCCGCTTTAAAAGCGGCCGGCGGTTAACACACCGCTCAAAAAGGAGGATTGATTATGAAAGGTTATGCTGCTTGTCTCATAGCGCTTTTTGCGCTCGGGGTACTCTTCGTTCCGCTTGGGTGTAGCGACGACGGCGACGACAACGAAACCGGCGATTCACAAAGCGACACCGAGACCGGCAGCACGTCTGACTCGGAGACCGACACCGGGCTCGATTCAGAAATAGACACCGGTTCAGAGTCGGAGACCGAGTCTGTGGACACCGACACAAACACGGAGCTGTATCCCTCACAGGACCTGTGGCCCGACGTGGAATCCCTCGTCGTCGGCGACTCGATGTTCGTCCTTTGCTTTGGCACGGACAAAGACTTCAGAGACCGCTTCAACGGGACTCACAGTTTTTACGTGCAAACGACCTTTAACCAAACCTACAACTACCAGCAGATCAAGGAATCCAACATCGATGAGGTGCCCTACGGCATTCTCAACTACACCGCTTCCGACCCGACGAACGTCGTCAACCCCGAGCAGAACAACGTTATCTGTATCGGTACGATGCTGATGTACGACTGGGAAAACTACTGGCACTGGTACGAAGACTACGGCGACTACGAGGACTTCAAGTTCAACATGGCCATGAAGATGCTCGACCGCGCCGAGGCCGACCTCGAGGTCGATTTTGCGTCCCACATCGAGATCATGGAGGTTTTCACGCCGCTGACCATGCAGGGCTTCAGCCTGAACCCGAAAGGCTCGATCTTCGGCTGGGCGATGATCCCGGAGCAGTCGATCAGTAACCGCATGCCACAGCAAACCCC